>JAHEAK010000165.1 GCA_024642805.1 Kofleriaceae bacterium
TTGCCTTCCAGCGTGGCGAGCTCAGTGCGGTGGTCGAGATGCAAGACTCGCGCTGGCTGGGGCAGGCGGGCACCACCGAGGATTCCGAAGGCCTGGATCTGCGCAGGGGCTATCTCAAGGTGGATGGCCTCTTCGACACGGTCACCTCCGTAGAAGCCGGGCGTCTGGTGCTGGCCTACGGTGAGCAGCGTCTGATCGGTAGCCTTGAGTGGGTAAACCAGGCGCGCACCTTCGACGGCACTCGTCTTCGCATAGGCGCGGATGCCGTCTCCAAAGGCAGCTGGATCGACGTCTTCGCTCTGGTTACCCGCGAGACGCGCGAAGCCTACGACGATCAATACTTCGGAGGTTCGTACGGGCGCTACGTCGCGGGCTCGTGGACCAGTGAGGCGTACGCTCTCGCGCTCATCGATCGCCTCGATCAGGCGGGCGAGATGCAGTCGGGCAAGACCGGTTTTGCAACGGTAGGCACGCGACAGGCTTTCAAAGACGCTGGCATGGACGCGAGCGTGGAAGCGGCGGCGCAGTACGGCAGCTTTCACGGCGAGGACTTCTTCGCCTTTGGCGCCGTCGCTAGAGGCGCGTACACCGTGGAGAGTCAGCCTCTTCGACCGCGAGCGGGTCTGGAGCTGGTCATCGGCAGCGGCGACGGAGATCCGAACGACGGCGAGGCCAACACCTTTCAGAATCTCTTTCCCACCAACCACCTGCACTACGGCTATGCCGATGAAGCCGCCTGGAGCAATCTCGTGGCGGTGCGGGCAAGCGCAGGCATGGAGCCCATGGACGATGTGAGTGTGAACCTCGACTACCATCACCTGCGTCTGCAAGATCCTGCCGGCGGCTGGTACTCGGCGGGTGGACAACAAGTCCGTCAGGGCGATGCCAGTGCATCGAGTCATCTCGGCGACGAGATCGATCTGGTCCTTCGCTATGGCTGGCGGGCTGGCTTGGTCGTGGAGGGAGGCTATGCCCTGTTCATGCCCGGTGCCTTCGTTTCCGACACCGGAGCGGCGCCGACGGCGCAGTTTGCATATCTGCAGCTAGCAGCCGCCCTGCAGTAGCCCATGGCACAAGCGACGCGCCTTGGTTAGGCTAGCGGAAAGCCACAATGGCGAGGGTGCGAGGGGACAACATGCCGATGAAAAAGATTCTGGTAGGTACCGACTTTTCTGATCAGGCCGAGGTGGCCGTGCAAACCGCGCTCGAACTAGCGGCCAAGCACGGTTCAGAACTAATCTTAGTACATGCCGTCAACTTGTCCATGCTCCAGGATGGTCATCCCTACTTCACGGCCATGCCGGCCAGTTACTTCGCCCAGGTCAAGGTCCTGCAAAAGGAGCTCCGCGAAAAGCTCGCCTCGGATGTCGAACGTCTGCGCGGCAAGGGCGTGGACATATCGACGGTCTTCGTGGACGAGGCGCCTGAGACCGCCATCGTGCGGGTTGCCAAGGAGCACGAGGTAGATCTCATCGTGGTTGGTAGCCACGGTCGCTCGGGCTTGTCGCGCTTCTTATTGGGCAGCGTATCGGAGGCGGTCGCCAAGCATGCCGAGTGCGAGGTCTTGATCCAGCGCGAGGTCTTGCCGGCGCCGGCCACCTACCAGCGCGTGCTCGTGCCCACCGACTTCTCCGAGCACAGCGAGCGCGCTCTCGAGCGGGCGACCGAGCTTGTGGCCAGCGGAGGTGAGGTCGAACTCTTTCACGTCTGGGACCTTCCCGGTGGTCCGCTAGCCCTGTGGGGCAGCATGCAGGCCGAGTTGCAAGAATCCTTCGAGCGCGGCTCCGCGGCCTTGGCCGACGAGTGCCTTGCCAAATACACGGGCAGCGACGCGACCCTGCGCTTCCAACAGCAGCAGGGTGAGGCGCGCGACTGCATCGTCGAGCGTGCCGAAGCGGGTGGCTTCGATCTGGTTGTCATGGGCACCCACGGGCGCAAGGGTCTGCAGCGCCTGATCATGGGCAGCGTGGCGCAAAGCGCGCTTCGCCACATGCCAACATCGATGTATCTGGTTCGCTAGTCCGCTTGGCAAGCCCGCCAGGCTAGCCTGCTTGGCTAGCCTGCTTTACTCATGGGCTCGGCGCTGCCAGCACTCAGAGGGCGGCTGGCAGCTCGGCGTGTCGACTCTGTTTGTCGAGGTACATGGCGCGATCGGCTTCGGCCAAGAGGCTCTCGTGCGCGTCTCCCTCGCTGTAGGTGGCGGCTCCAATGGAGCAGCGGATAGGGATGATTTGCCCATCGTCACACACGAAGGGTTGCTCGATGGCGGCGCGGAATCGCTCGAGAGCGACCCTGGCCTCGGTCGCGTCACAGGTGCTCAGCACTACCACGAACTCGTCGCCGCCCCAGCGACCGCAGTGGTCGACCGAGCGGGCAACATCGCGCAGGTTGCTAGCGGCGGCCTCGAGGACGTGGTCACCGACGGCGTGGCCAAAGGTATCGTTGAGATCTTTGAAGTGGTCGAGATCGAAGACCAGGACCGAGAAGACCGAGTTGCGCTTGGCTCGCTCGATCTCATGATGAATGGCCTTGATGAGTCCATCGCGATTGAGAAGACCCGTGGTGCCATCGGTGAGTGAGGCGCGCTGCAGTCGACGTCGACGATTGGCGTTGCGCAAGTGAACGCGGATGCGGGCGAGTAACTCCTCCGGATCGATAGGCTTGCCGAGAAAATCGTCTGCGCCGATGTCCAGACCACTCACGCGGCGAGTGACGTCGTCACGGGCCGACATCAATAGGATGGCCGTGTCGCGACAGTCTTCCCGGCGCCTGAGCGCTGATACCAGGCCAAAGCCGTGGCCTCTGGGCATGGACACGTCGCTCACGACGACGTCGGGTGCCCAGTCGGTCAGCAGAGCGATGGCATCTTCGCCGCCCTGTGCGCTGCGAACGTCGTAGCCTTCCCACTCAAGCAAGGTCACCAACGCTTCTCTAGAGACGGGCTCATCCTCGACGATGAGAACCCGATGCGACGCAGCCTCCTTCATTCCCGCCCAACTAGCACATGCCATGCCCATGGCCATGGCCACGCACCTGCTCGGCATTTGCTCTCTCGGCGTTGCGAGACGTGGCAAGAGATTCCGTTTCACAGGCGGTGCCTGCAAGACGTGCGCACTTTGCTGAAGGCTTGGCGCAGAGCGTATTGATATCTGTGGCTTGAGCTTGGCGCATGCCTTGCTGTGAAGATGGGTCGTGGCATGAGTCCCATGCAACGGTTCAGGAGGACGGGTATGCGTGTTTCCGACATAATGACAACCGCGCTGGTTACTGGTCTGCCAGAGGACGAGGTCGACAAGAGCTTGCTCGACATGAAGATGGCGGCGATTCGTCATCTCCTGGTCGTCAACCACGCCGGCAAGCTCGTTGGCATCGTCTCCGACCGAGACGTGCTTTTGAGTCTCGGGACCAACACCGACAAGACCGTGCGACTTCGAGACATCATGACCAAAGAAGTCGAGACCGTCCATCACCACGATGATGCGGCGGAGGCCTTGGGCGTCATGCTCGATCTAAAGATCGGTTCGTTGCCCGTCACCGGTTCCGATGGTCAGTTGGTCGGCGTCGTTACCGAAACCGACTTCTTGCAGCTGGCCCATGGCTTCTTGACCAAGCCACTGCCAAGCGATGAGGAAATCGGTTGGTGAAAGACCAGTGCGGGAGCTGCTCCATTGGCAAGCTCATGGGGCACGGGGCAGGCGGCTACTGTCCCTTCTTAGAGGAGAGCCTCGCTCCTGGCAGCGTCATCTTTGATTTGGGAAGTGAAGCAATCTACTCCTGGTACCTCAAGGAAGGCACGGTGTGTCTGTTGCACCAGGATAGCAGTGTACAGGTCGTGCGGGGGCCATCGGATGTGTTGGGGCCTGCGCTCGTCGAGCAAGGTCGGCGCACAGCTCGCGCCATAGCGATAACAGAAGTCAGCCTCTGTCGAGGTGCCAATGCAGTCCTACCATCACAGCACGGAGAATCGCCATGAAGAAGCAAATCACCTGTCCAGAGCTCGCCACCCTTTGTGAAGTCGAGGTCGAGGAGAGTCCCGAGAGCTCACGGATATTAGGGGCGACGAAGTGCTCGCTGATCGAGGGAGAGGTCGACTGCGATCAAGAGTGCGTCAGGCTGCTCAACATCAAGCGGCACGAGGAAGAACTCGTTCGCGAGGCCGCCGAGCCGAAAGACCTGTTGGCAGACTAGCGGCGCCACAGCGGCAGCCAGGCTCGCTAGGGGGCGTGACCGCTCGCTTATTGGCGCGTGAGGGCCTGTGGGCCGTCGATGGGCAGTTCGACGGTAAAGACGGTCTGATTGTTCTCGCGCCGATAGTCGATGCTGCCCGCGTGGTCGGTGACGATGCGGTGCACGATGGGCAAGCCCAAACCAGTGCCCGCTTCCTTGCTGGTCGCGAAGGGTTCGAAGATGTCGATGCCATCGGGAATGCCCGATCCGTTGTCCCAGACCTCGAGGTACACACGTTGCCCGATACGGTTGCAGTGCAAGCGCACCTTGCCCTTCATGCCGGCGGCCTCGATGGCGTTGCGCAAGAGATTGATGAGCACCTGTTTGAGCTTCTCGGCATCCACGCGCGCAACCACTGACGACTCCAGCTGGGTGCTGAGCTCCACTTCGTAGGGCTCGGCGTCAGCGGCCAGGAGCGTGGTGATGTTGGCGCACAGCTCGGTCAGGTTGGCGTTGTCGATGCGCAGCTCGACGGGCCGGGCAAAGACCAGGAAGTCTTCCACCAGACCTGCCAGCCGGTGCAGCTCACTCTTGACCAAGGCGGAGGAGTCCAGCGCTCGGGCATCGACCGAGTCACCGGCCCGCTTGATGGCTCTCTCGACGAGCATCAGCTGTAGCTGGGCCGCGTTGAGTGGGTTGCGGATTTCGTGGGCCAGACCTGCCGCAAGGGTGCCGAGGGCTGCCAGGGTCTCGACCCTGCGCGTCTGCGCGGCAAGCTTGCTTTCCCTTGTAATATCAATTCCTTGTAGGCATACATCCTGGCTGCCCTCGATGGCGGAGGGATGCCAGCGCACCCACTTATCGCTGTTGTCAGCGGAGACCAGACGCAGGTCGGAGACGCCACAGTTTCGGTACACCATGCAGCGCTCGATCAGCGCTCGCATGGCCTCGGCGTCGCGCGGATGGACCAGCACATCTTCGGCGGGTCGACCGACCAAGAGTTGCCGATTGAAGCCGGTGATCTGCTCGGCCTCGCGATTGACCAGCTTCACGATGCCCGAGGCATCGATGATGATGATGGCCACGCCGGAGCTCTCGAAGATGCTCAGGTACAGGGCCTCGGTGTGCTCGAGCTTGGTCGCCAGTGACGAGACTTCCTTGCGCTCGTACTCTCGTACCCGTTGCACAAAGTGTATTCGGTACGATTCAAGCATGATTGCGAGGTCAATATTGGTGATTTTCTGAAGTGCAACGCAGGCCGCCTCGGCCTCCTCGGTCGGCAGCTTCTCAAACGCAATGCTGACCAGGTGTTCCTGGATGACCGCCATGGCAGAGAACATGAAGTGTTGCGGCAGGCGGATCTGCACGTGCACCTGACCAATCCTCGAGCGCAGCGTGCAGTAATCCTCACCCCAGGGACCGGAGAGCAAGCGGTCCATCCAGGTGGCCAAGGTCGCTTGCAAGCGCAGGACTTGCTCGCCGCTTCGAAACACATCCGTGGCCTTGGGGACCTCGAGGAGGCGATCGTAGAAATCACCGGCGATGGCCTTGAAGTGCGGCTTGGCAACAGGGTGCAAAGCACGCAAGACACGCTGATCCGCCTCGTCGAAACGCATGTACTGCTTGAGCTCCTCGAAGTAGGCGTGCATCTGCTCCACACCTTAGCCGCATGCATTGAGCAGGCCCATTCCAGTGGGCATGAACAAGGCGGATGCACGCAGAAATGGCGCACCGGGCCTCCTCATACGCAAAAAGTGCGCAATGTGAGGGCGAAGACCAGCCAATGAGTGGCACGTTTGTAGCTACGCCTGCCTCCACAGACCATGGGAACGGAAGAATCGAAACGTCACGGCAGAATCCTGGTTGTCGACGACGAGGCCAACGCACGTCTTGCACTCAATGACCTTCTGCGCGAAGAGGGCCACAAGGTGGAGACCGCGGCTGACGCCTTCAAGGCCCTCGGCAAGGTTGACAGCTTTGCCCCCGATCTAATTCTCACCGACCTGAAAATGCCAGGCATGGACGGCATCGAGCTGATGCAGAAGATCCGCGCCCGTCCCGAGCCCATCCCGGTGGTGGTCATGACCGCCTTCGGTGCGGTCGAGACCGCGGTCTCGGCCATGCGACAGGGCGCGACCGACTACCTCGTCAAGCCCATCAACTTTGATGAGCTCTTGATCGTGCTCGACCGGGCGCTCGATCGCGAGTTCCTGCGCAGGGAGACGGTCGAGCTGCGCCAGCGCCTCGACGACAAGCTCGATCGCAAGAACATCATCGGCAACAGCGCGGAGATGAGTGAGGTCTTCGATGTGGTGAGCCAGGTGGCCGCCACCAAATCCTCCGTCTTGCTCGAGGGCGAGAGCGGCACCGGCAAGGAGTTGGTTGCCGAGGCCTTGCACCATCGCAGCCCGCGTCGCCACAAACCTTTCGTCAAGCTGCACTGCGCGGCGTTGGCCGAGTCACTGCTCGAGAGCGAGCTCTTTGGTCACGAGCGCGGCGCTTTCACCGGGGCAGTCAGCCGCAAAGATGGGCGTTTCCACATCGCCGACGGCGGCACCTTGTTCCTCGACGAGATCGGCGAGATTTCGCCCGCGGTCCAGGTCAAGCTTCTGCGCTTCTTGCAAGAGCAAGAGTTCGAGCGCGTGGGTGGCAACGAGACCATTCGAGTCGACGTGCGCGTGGTGGCTGCCACCAACCGTGATCTCAAGGAGGAGGTCGCGCTCGGCAATTTCCGCGAGGATCTCTACTATCGCCTCAACGTCATCAACCTCAAGCTTCCGGCCCTGCGCCATCGACGTGATGACATTCTGCCGCTTGCAGAACATTTCTTAGGCCTGTACTCCAAGCGCAATGACAAGAAGATCCTGTCGATGAGCAGCGAGTGCGCGTCCCGTCTGCGTGAGCATAACTGGCCAGGCAACGTCCGCGAGCTGGAGAACGCCATCGAGCGCGCCGTGGTTATGTGCCGTACCGAAGAGCTGCAGGTGAGCGACTTGCCAAGCTCGGTGGTGCCCGCTCGCAGTGACGGCGCTCCGGTCATCCCCGGTTCGACCATCGAAGATCTCGAGCGCTACGCCATCTTGCAGACGCTGGAATCGACCGGCGGCTCGACGAGCAAAGCGGCTGCCATCCTGGGCATGAGCGTTCGCAAGATTCAGTACAAGGTGCGCTCCTATGGCGAGGCGCCCAAGTCGGGCACCGCCGCCATCGTCGAGCACTAGTCGGCCCGCCGGCGCAAGCGGGACGCATTGCGCCGTCTCAGCAGATACGTCGTAGCAGGTACGTCGCCCGGCGCTCGCGCACCGGGCCTTGCTCACGTTCGCGCCTAGGGCTCGAGATAGGTGTAGCTAGCCAGCTGCGCTGCGTACGCGTCGGCAAAGGCGGTCTTGTCGTAGTCGCTCAGCTCGACGCTCTTGTCGAGCTTGGCCTTGAGCTGGCGAATGAGATCGGCCTGCTCGTAGTTCACGTAGCGCAGGACCTCGCTCATGGTCTCGCCGGCGAAGACCTCTTCGATGCAGTAGCCATCGTCGTGCATCGAGATGTGCGCGGTGTTGGTGTCACCGAAGAGGTTGTGCAAGTCGCCCAAGATCTCCTGATAGGCGCCGACCAGGAAGATGCCCAGGTAGTAGGGCGCGTTCTCGGTGGGCGGATGCAGCTCGAGGACCTTCTTGATGTCGCGCAGGTCGACGAACTTGTCGATGCGACCATCCGAGTCGCAGGTGATGTCAGCGAGGGTGGCGCGGCGCGTGGGCTCTTCTTGCAGGCGGTGAATGGGCAAGATCGGAAAGACCTGGCCGATCGCCCACGAGTCGGGGAGGCTCTGAAAGAGCGAGAAGTTCAAGAAGTAGGTGTCGCAGAGCAATCGCTCGAGGCCTGCGAGTTCTTCTGGAACCTCGTCCCAATCCTTGATGAAACCGGCCACTTTGCGGCAGGTGCCCCAGTAGAGTTTGTCGGCCAGCGCGCGCTCCTTGAGGCCGAGGTGGCCAAGGTTGAAGAGCTGCAGGGCTTGATCGCGGTAGGAAACCGCGTCGTGATACGACTCGATCATGTTCTTGCGCGTGATGCCCTCGTAGCACTCGAAGAAGTTCTCCAAGACGGAGTCGGCATCCTCGGGTAGCTTCAGATCAGGCTCGGGCTGCGACACGCTCGACACTTCGAGGACATCGACGATCAGCACCGAGTGATGCGCCGAGATCGCTCGACCCGATTCCGAGACCAGGTGCGGATGCGGCTGCTCGGCTTCGTCGCAGACCTTTTGCACCTCGTAGACCACGTCGTTGGCGTACTCCTGCATCGAGTAGTTCATCGAGCACAGGAAGTTGGTTTGCGAGCCATCGTAGTCGACGCCCAGACCGCCGCCGACGTCCAGGTGGTCCAGACCGACACAGCCCAGGCGGCGCAGCTCGACGTAGAGGCAGGCGGCTTCCCGCAGCGCGGTCTTGATCGAGCGAATGGCCGAGATCTGCGAGCCGAGGTGAAAGTGGATGAGGCGCAGGCTGTCGAGCTTGTTCCAGGCGCGCAGCTTCTCGACCGATTGCACGATCTCGGTTGCCGTGAGTCCGAACTTGCTCAGATCGCCACCTGACTGTTGCCACTTGCCCGAACCCGGTGTGCTCAGGCGAACGCGAATGCCGAAAGAAGCGGGAATCTCGAGCTCTTCGCTGACGCGATGGATGCGATCGATCTCGCTCGGCTTCTCGGCCACAAGCACGATGGTCGAGCCCAGGCGCGAGCCGAGCAGAGCCATCTTGATGTACTCGTCGTCTTTGTAGCCATTGCACACGATGAGGGACTTGGGATCGTCGTGCACGGCAAGGATGGCCATGAGCTCGGCTTTCGAGCCGGCTTCCAAGCCGTAGTGAAAGGGCCTGCCAAAGTGCACGATCTCTTCGATGACGGTGCGTGCCTGATTGACCTTGATGGGAAAGACGCCCCGGTAGCTGCCCTTATACGAGCAGTCGAGGATGGCCGAGTTGAAGGCCTTATTGAGCTCTTCGATGCGCGAGCGCAAGAT
>JAHEAK010000798.1 GCA_024642805.1 Kofleriaceae bacterium
TGCGGTCGCCATCGCCCTTGTCGGCAATGGCCAGATATTCATCGAGCGCCTCGATGGCGCGCTCGCTCTTGTTGGCCTGGGCATACACGGTGGCCAGCAAGAAGAGCAGGCGTGGCGCCTTGAGCTTCTTGAAACCGCGTTTGAGCTGCTTGGCCGCGTCTGCAAGCTCATCGCTATCTATGAGAACTTCACCTAATTTTTCCCAGGCACGGGCATTCTCGGGCTCGATACGTACGCTCTGTCGATAGGCGGCTGCGGCTTCCTCTTTGCGACCCAGCAGGCGCAAAAGATCGCCATAGCCGTACCAATAGGTGCCACTCTCGGGATCGAGATCGACCGCGCGGGCCAGGCTGGCCTCGGCGTCTTCGTTGTTGCCGGCCACGTTGAAGCTGATGCCCAGCTCATAGCTCGATCGAGCATCACTCGGATCGAACTCGACGGCCGCCTTGTGATGTTCGACGGCTTCCTCCGTGCGTCCCTCGCTGCGCGCGACGATGCCGAGCAGCAAGTGAGCGCGCGCGTTGTGATCGTCGACCTCGAGAGCTTTGATGAGACTGCTGCGTGCCTCGCGCCCCTTGCCAGCACGGAGTAGACCGGCGCCAAGCGAGACCAAAAACTCGGGATTGTCTGGCTCCATCTCGACCGCGCGTCGAATGTCTTTGATGCCGTCCTCTTGCTCGCCGACGGTAAGTCGCGCCCGGCCGCGCTTCTCGAAGGCGGAGGCGTCGCTCTCGCTAAAAGCCAGGAGGCCACTCATGGTGCCGATGACTTGCTCGTGCTCCCCGGCGGCGGCCTCGGCATCGGCAAGGGTGTGATAGACCAGCGCCTCGTGCGGCACGGCATCGAAGAAGGCCTTGGCGATTTGCAGCGCCTTCTTCTCGCGCCGATTGTCGATGAGAAAATGCACGTAGTGCTGGTTGGCCTTCAGGTGGGTCGCGTCGATCTTGAGGGCCTGGCGGTAGTAGTCGTTGGCCGCTTTGCGATCGCCATCGACCTCGGCGTCGAGGGCGAGGCGGTAGGCGGCATCCGCACTGCGAGCAGGCTTGCGCTTCTTGCCCTTGGCTGGCGCATCACCGCGCTCGCGCTCGTTCCGGGCGCTGGTCGTGCCCTCGGCTCCAGGGCCGCCGCACGCACCCGACGAGGCGACAAGGCCAAGCGCCGCGACCAGGCTCAAGATCGAAGCTGTGTGCAAGAGTCTAAACACGGCCTTACTGAATCATCCCGACGACGTTGCGAGACTGGCGCTGGATCTCGATCGAGCTGCGTATCTCCTCGAAGAGGGCACGAGAGGCGGGCAGACCGACGATGCAGATATTGGGCGTGGTCACATCCGTCGTGAAGATGTCGATGTGGGCGATGCGCAAGATGCGATCGAAGAGGCTCTGTCGGTATTGGATGTCACGGCAGCGCCAAAGCTCGAGCACATCGATGCGCTTAGAAAAGAAGCCACGCTCGAGCTCGATGCTGGTCTCGGTGACACGAAAGACCTTGGAGCGGCGATAGTAGTGAAGGGAAGCAAAGGCGGCGCCGGCCAAAAGCAAAGGCACCGCCACCGAGAGCACCGTCTTGAAGGTGCTGGCGTGCAACCAGCCCGCGATCTTCATGGAGATGAAGGGCACGATGAGGGCCGCTAGCACGATGAGGGCATAGGGCTTGATAAAGGCCCGCCACGAGGGAGATCCGACGTAGAGGGTCTTGCGGCGCGGCGCAGACGCAGAGGGCTTGGCTGATGCCGAGCTCAGCGCTGGCGCGAGCTTCTCAGCTGCACTGGCCTGCTTGGCACTGTCCACAGCCGCAACCGCGACCTGGGCTTCCTCCACCAGCGAGGTCGACACGCCGATAGCCGGTGTGTAGACATCCGCATTCTTGTCTGCGGGAGCACTGCTGATGAAGGATCCACAGTAGCGACACTTGATCGCCTCATCCTGGATCTCCTCAGCGCAGAACGGACATTTCTTCTTCATAACAAGCAGGTCGATGGGCACAGCCCAGCTACATCTTGTAACCAACTCCGACGAGTGCCTGGTACGAGCTCACGTTGTCGATACCCTCTCGCAGTCCGGAGGGCGCAGGGGAAAGGCCGAGCACAAGCGGTTGCACGCGCACGGCCAGGTTCTTGGTCAGGTCGTACTCACCACCGAGCGCAGCGCGAAAGCTCATTGACGAGACCGCGCCGGTTGCCATCTGTCCGTCATTGACGAACACGTTGCCGACGACATCGAGGCCGCCGTAGATCATCGATCCTATGCCGAGCTCAGCACGAGCCGTCACCTTGGACATCACTTCCATGCTGGCACCTGCGTTGATCAAGAGTGCCGTGAACACCGCCGTGCCGCTGGCCGTGCTGCTGTCCCAATTGACGGGTGTGTAGCTCAAGAGCGCGCCGGCATCGACAGTGATCTTGCCGAGCTTGATGGGGTAGCCGGCGCCGATGGTGAGATTGAACTGCGGCGTGGTGTCGAGGTTGCCGATCGAGAGAACCGAGGGACCAAGGGATCCG
>JAHEAK010000799.1 GCA_024642805.1 Kofleriaceae bacterium
ATCGCCCGCGCGGATGTCCTCGGGCTGGAACTGGGTCTTGCGCCAGCCATCGCCCTTGCGTTCAAAGATGAAGACCGAGCCGCCACTTGCCGCGGAGCTGCTGTCTCGCTTGGCGCCGACCACGATGGTGTTGCCACCCTTGTCGATGGAGACAGAGGAGCCAAAGACTCCACTGCCCAGGGAGCCTTGCAAGACCGCTTGCTCCTCGAAACGACCATTGACTCGCTGATAGACGTAGACCAGCCCCGACCATGCACCGACGTCGGAAGCACCTACGACCAGCGTGTTCTCATCATCAGAGAGCGCAACGGCGATGCCGAATGCGGCGTTGGCGTACGGAGAGGTGTCGTAGAGAGCTTGCGATTCTTCCCAGCCATTGGCGCCGCGCGAGAAGACATAAGCTGCGCCGGAACCGGTCGCGCGATTGCTATTGCCGAAGGCGCCGACGATGAGCGTGTCGCCACGTACGGAAAGCGCGCCACCAAACTGCTCTTGTTCTTGGGCGGCCGAGGACACCACGCGCTGCACATCGGCGTTGTTGTTCTCGTAGACGTAGACCGCACCCAGGCGCAGGTTCATGTTCTCGAGAGTATTGCCGCCTTCTGAAGGTGAGCCGATGGCGACGGAAACGCCGTCGGTCGCCACCACCGAGCCAAAGCCTGGGGCCTGGGCCGTGACCAAGAGCTTGTCGAAATGGCCCAGGGGCTCGCCAAGACCACAGCTGCCATCTCGCAGGTCACCGCGCTCATTGCCAGCGTAAGGGTCGAGAACCAGACCGTCGTCGGGGTTGTCGAGCACACATCCAGGGGCAGCTAAGAGCGCCAAGGTGACCAGAACGGGCTTCAACAACAAACGGTCCATCATTTACCACTCTATCACGACTCATCTGGTCCAGGTCTTCCTTTATCGACACCCTCCTACCTGTAATATATAATAATTATAGATGCTTGGCTGTCTTTTGTGAGCTGGCATCCCGAACTTACCTACCCGAGATCCGCGGAAGCCGGCTTTGCGCCTGTCCGAGCCCCACTTTTTGCTTGACGCTCCTGTAAAATTCCGAAGCGAAACCGGATCGGGACCTGCTCTTGTCCGGAGATGCGCCGAGTCGATTGGGCCGCCAGTTCCGTGCCGGCGAGCTGAGCCGCCTACCACCTTGGCCTACCAACACTGTTTCAGCTTGCCCCTCGCTCTGCAACCAGAGCTAAGGTGCACACTGCTGGTTGCGACTTCGCGATGAATGCAATGCACGATGTCGGCAACGCACCGACACGCAACCAGGAACATCGCCAAATGACTCATACAGGCACCTACCCATGCTTACGAGTGCACTTCGGTATGCAAAAAAATAGCTAAGAATGATTCTAAATAGCTACTTCATGGAGGCAGGGATCCACTTAAAAAAGTATGGACGCATACTTGCGTTTCATGTTTTGTAGAACGTAGTCTTTGGCTTGCCGTGAACGCATTGGGGATGTTCACTGGCCATAAACACCCTTTGAGGGGGAGAGAATCTCGATATGAAAAATCTTAAATTTGGTTGGGCAACTGCGTTCATGGGAGCTGGTCTCCTTTTGGCTATTCCTGCTTGTAGCGACGACGAAGGAAGCGATCCTTGCGCGAACCTCGGTCCGCACGACGTTGTTCCTGCCGAGTGCGCCACGGGTGGCCCAGACTTCGGCTCCGCTGAGGGCGGCGAAGTTCGCTTCGAGTACATGGAGTTCCCATCCACTGGTTGTGGCAACGCCGGCGACGCCCCTTGCGGTCCTGGTGGCGCTACCACAGCGACCCGCGTAATCGGTTACGAGATGCTGTCGATGACGCCTGACGCGATGACCTTCCCGAACGTGGGCGGTTGTACTTCGCTTGTCAACCTCGACACCTGGCCCACCGGCCAAGGCACGGCTCGCACCTACGCTGACATGGGCGATCTGACCCTCACGGGCGGTCCTGAGGTCCTCACGGTTCCTTCGGCCGACGCCGCATCGCCTGACCCACTTGGTCGCTCGCACGACTCCTACAAGTTCTACCTGGGTCCAGACGACACCGACAAGTACATCTCCGACAACACCGCCTACGACGTGAGCTGGACCGGCGATGCGGATCACCCCGCACAAACCGCTCCGATGTACATGCCAGGCGCCTACACCCTCCTCGAGCCAGCCTTCGAGAACGGCGTGGAAGTCACCAACACCGGCGACTTCACCCTTACCTGGGGTGATGAAGGCAACGCGGAACTTCCAGCTGGCACCGGCCCTGGCATGCTCTCGCTGGTCGCATTCGCCATCCCTGGCGTTGGCGTCTCGCACCTGTGCGTTGGTCCTGACTCGGGCACGATCGTCGTTCCTTCGGCCATCGTGGAAGAGGCCGCTACTCTCGCTGGCGACGCCGGCGCTGCCATCCTTCTTCGTGGCAAGCTGACCCACCAGTTGGCTGAGGTTCTCGACAATGACGGTCCTGTGGATCCTGTCCGCCGCATCGACATGCTCGGCAT
>JAHEAK010000166.1 GCA_024642805.1 Kofleriaceae bacterium
GCACCTGGCTTGGGTGCTGCGCCAATCTGTTCGCGAGCGGCAGCTTCCAAGGTCTGCGTGCGCTGCATGGTCTTGTGCACACGCAGGTCGAGCTCTTCGAAGCGAAAGGGTTTGGGCAAGTAGTCGTCGGCACCCAGTCGAAAGCCCCGAATGCGATCGTCGTCGGAGCCCAGTGCGGTCAGGAAGATGACGGGCACGAAGGCAAACTCGGGCCGCCCACGCAGGGCCTTGACCAGCGACCAGCCGTCCATGTTCGGCATCATCACATCGGTGATGAGCAGATCGGGTGTTTGCGAGATCGCCTTCTCGTAGGCTTCTTCGCCATCGCAAGCGGTGTCGACTTCATAGCCGCGCTTCTCGAGGACGGTAGTGACCATCCTGAGAATCCACGCGTCGTCATCAGCGACCAGGATGCGCGACTTAGCCATTAGCAAAAGCAAGACTATCCGGCATTTAGGCCAGCGGTCAATCGATGAGCAGCGTCTTACCCATCGACCAAGCCCTTGCCATCGACTTAGTGCGCGAGGGCGGGAGCCTGGTCGGCGCGAAGTGCCGGACCCTCTGGAGGCCTTGTGTCCACCCGACCCGACTGCCAGCTGCCATCTTCGTTGAGGACCCCGAGTTGGCCGCTGTAGCTTGCTACCAACACTTGGGCTTTCTGGTAGGGGGCGATGAGGGCAAAACGGTCCTCGGGGCCAAGCGCCCACATCTGCGACAGGCGCCGAACCGAGCCGCCCTCGACAGTAGCCAGGATGGTGACCTGCTCTGTAGCGCTGCCAAGCTCGCCCGCCAAGAGCATGCGCCCGTTGACGGCGCCCAGGGTGTGAATGCGAAAGCCGCTCAAATCCGCTGGCATCGGAATCTCGGTGGCCTTGGTGGTGCTGACCTGAAAGAGGCGATTGTTGGAAGTGAAGAGGAGTGCGTCTTTGCCGGGCAGGCCAGCAAGCTGAACGACGCGCTCTTTTTCGCCGAGCGACAAGGGGACCTGCTTCCACGACGTTTTGCCGCCGGTCCAGAGTTCCTGGTCGCCGGTGATGACGAAGAGCTTTGCGGCGCTGGATGCCCACAGTGCTTTCACGCTGGCTTTGGCGCTGGCGATCTTGTGGAAGCCCTTTTGCCCCAGCTCGTAGATCGAACGCTCGACAGCGAAGATGGGCAAATCTCCCGACGAGCCACACGCGCTGCCGCGACGGACCAGCGAGTACATCGACCAGGCGCCATCCTGCATTTGAAAGAGCGGTGCCTTCTGGCCCACGGCATACAAGACGCCCTGAACGGATCGGTAGATTCGCTCGACGCGAACGCTGACGCCGCCTGCCACTTTACGCCGCCACTGCATGTTGGCACTCGGCTCGTAGAGCTGACCCGACTCGCCGACCAGCGTGGGAGCCCCGGTGCCTGGCAGGATGGCGACCAGGCGGGCCGACTCTTGCGGTTGCGCGCCAAGCTCACCGAAGCCCGCGAGGAGGGCGACGAGGAGTGCGAGCGCGGACGCCAAGCGAGGCAAAAAGCGCATCTATTCGGTTTTGCCAGGGGCAGCAGCGGGCCGGCTCTTGGCCTCGACCGGGCCCGTGCTGGCGGCCTCAGCCTTTGCCGCAGGGGCCGTTGGCGCCACGGCCTTTGCTGCCGACGCCTCGCTTGGAGCTGACGCTTCTTTGGGCTCGGCTTGGCTCGGCTCTTCGGTTTCCGCGGCTTCGCTTGGCGGAGCCGTCTCGCTTGGTGGAGTAGCTTCCGTTGGCGCTGTGCCTTCCGGGGCGGCCGGGGCCGCATCCGTCGCAGGAGCGGCGCCGCCGCCCGACTTTGCTTCCTGTTTCTCCAGCGCTTCCTGGGCTTCGTTGAAGTACTTCTCGCCTTCCTCGCCCTCGCAGCGCCTCACGTCTTCTTGGGTCTTGGCGGTGCGCATGCACTCCACGGTCTCTTTGCTCGAGTTGCCGCGGCAGCTGCGAATCGCTGCGGTCGGATCCGCGCCCACGTCGCTGGTGTCTTGTCGGTTGATGCGCCTGACGTTCTCGATGGCCTCTTTGCAGGCCTTCTCGGAAGGCTTGGCCTTGCACGCAGAGGTTGGAAGGGAGCACAGGGCCAGGGCCAGCGGAGCAAACGCAAAAACTCGTCTCATGCGCCTAGACTAGCACCTCAATCGGCGCTGCGAAATCGGCCCAGGCGCCACGCGATGGCCAGGCCCGCACGACCAA
Organism: Kofleriaceae bacterium; assembly: GCA_024642805.1. Classification (GTDB taxonomy): domain Bacteria; phylum Myxococcota_A; class Polyangia; order Haliangiales; family Haliangiaceae; genus NORP324. The sequence continues at coordinate 2,193 of JAHEAK010000166.1, forward strand.
TGTAGAGCAGGTTTACCCCGGCGTAGGCCCAAAAGTAGATGTCCATGCGATTGGCGATGGCGCACATCCATATGTATTGCGGATAGTGCACCACGAAGCGGGCGGCACGCTCGAGCAGGTTGAGGGCCCCACCAACCAAACCGCGGCGCTTCTCCATGATTGCCGGCTGGCCGTCCTGCGTTGGCTTCTGCCCGCTGTACTCAGGGCGGCGCATGAAAGAGGTGAGGGTGAGTCCGGTTGCCAACGCAAAGAGACCGCCGAGTCCAGCCAGCAGGTAGAGCTCCTCACCCTCGGGACGCCACAAGCGAATCGTCACGCACGCGAAGATCATCATGGCCTTGATCTCGTCCATCAGGAAGTCGAGGAGGTGGCCCAGATGCGAGCTGCGCGCTTGCGATCGCGCGAGCATGCCGTCGGCGCAGTCGAAGAGAAAGCTGAGGTGATTGACGGCAACCGCGATCAGCAGCCAGGCGTAGCTCTCCCCAAGGGCAAAGATGGCGCCGGCCGCGCATGCAATGAAGAGCGAGAGGAAGCTGACCTGGTTGGGCGTGACCCGGGTGTTGCGCAGGAGGTAGACGATGCCGGCCGCGAAGGGGCGGCACACCCACTCGGTAAACCAGTTGATATCGACCTTCTTCTTATAGGTGCGATAGATCTCAGCGATTTCGCCCAGGGCCATGATCGTCACACTACCCCAAGCGAGTGAAACCTTGGAAGTTTCCGGGGCGCTAGCCAGGCGGCCAGGCCCTGTGAGCAAAGCTCAATCAATTGTGCTTGCGCTCCGATGACGGGCTCTGTAGTTTCCTGCAACTTTGAAATCCTCTTAAGGAAAAGGGAGTTTAGGATGCCTGAGCACACAATTCCCAATTCGCTCGTCGAAAATATCCGCAACGGACGCGCCGCCATCGTGGTCGGCGCCGGAATCGGCGTACCGTCTTGGAAGCAACTTCTTGAGCGTATGAACACGGAGCTTCGCTCCAGGGGCAAGAGCGGCGATGAAGCCGCCGCCAAAGACGTCGACAAGCTTCTGCACAAGGGCAACATGACGAGGGCTTCGGCTTTCCTCGGTCGCCAGCTGGGCGGAGAGGTCTGCGATCGCGTGGTCGCCGAAACCTGGGGCAGCGTCAGCGAGACCCCGGAAGTCGCCAAGGCCATTGCCTCGCTTCCGATTCGTCAGCTGTGGACGACCTTCCCTGGCGATGTGCTCGAGCAAGCCATGGCCGAGACCCTGCCAGATGGCTGGCCTCTGCCGTCGGTGCTCACCTACCAGAAGGCCGGTGAGATCGATAAGCGTCGTCGAACGCTGCTCAAAGTGCTCGGCGATTTCGATTCCTTCATCGCGACGCCCAAGTCGATTCGCCAGGCGCTGGCCCGCGCGGATCAGCTGCGCGAGTTCATCAAGCCCTACTACTCAGAGGGCAGCCTGCTCTTTGTCGGCTTCCGCTACGGCGACCCCGACCTGGCGGCACTCCTCGATCGCGTCTTTGGCGCCTTCGAGCCCACCGAGAGCGACCACTACCTGGCCTGCGCATCGGTCGGTCCGGTGACCGTCGATGAGCTCTTGGCCGAGCACCACATTCAAGTTCTGAATCTGCCCGGCAAGGGCACCGATGACGAAGCCACCGACGCGCTGCTCGGTCTGCTTGGCGAACTTCGCACGCAATGCGAGAAGCAGGGCCTCACCCTGGTCAAGACTCGTCCTGAAGACGACGACCTGGAAGGTTGGATGGCTCTTCTGCATGAGGACGCCTTCGACAAAGACGCCCTGGACGCACTGCGTGCCATCGAGACCAAGGCCCGCGACGCTGGTGACGCCGAACGTCTGGTGGAGGTTCTTGTCTCTCGAACCGAGATAGAGACCAGTGGCGCTGCTCGCGCTGCCATTCTCCGGCAGGTGGCGGAGGTCCTCGAGACCGAGCTTGGTGACATTCCTGGGGCCTTCACGGCTCTCACGGCTGCGCTTCGCGAAGATCCTTCCGAGTTTGCTGCGGTCGAAGCGGCCGAGCGTTTGGCCGCTGATGCCGATGGTTGGAACGAACTGGTCGCCGACGTTGGAGCCGTGGTTGGCGAGCTCGAAGATGCCAACCTGGCCGCGCGCTACTACGCGCTGCTCGGCAAGTGGTACCACCGCAAGCTCGACCACCTCGACTACGCTGTGGCCAGCTACCGCGAAGCGATTCGTCGCGATTCGAAATTCCTGGTTGCCTACGCCGGGCTTGGCGAGGCCTTCCGCGTGCAACAGCGCTGGGGCGAGCTGGCCGATCTCATCGACGAGCAGCTGGCTCTCACCGAGGACGTGGACGCGCGCTTCGATCTGTATCTCGCCATCGCGGATATCTGCGAGTCGCAGCTTGCGTCCACGCCACGCGCGATCGATGCCTACGAGAACGCCATTGGTCTCGACACCAACGTCGAGGATGCCTTTGTCGCTCTCGAGCGTTTGTTCCGTCAGAGCGAGCACTGGGGCAAGCTTGCCAAGCTGCTCGAGCGCAAGGCCGAGTTCCTCGAAAAGTCTGGCAACGCAGCGCAGGCCGCTGGTGTACGTCGCGAAATCACCGCCATGCGCGCCGACAAGCTCGGCGACCTGGAAGGTGCCATTGGCAAGTACGAGTCCGCCTTGGCCAACAATCCGCAGGACGTCGCAGCTCTGCAGGCTCTCGAGGAGGCCTACGACAAGCTGGGTCGCACCGAGGATTACCTGCGGGTGCTAACCACCCTCGCCGAGGTCTCTCCCAAAGAGGAACAACCAGCGCTCTTGCGTCGTCTGGCCATGGAGCTGGAAGAGCAGGACGGCGGCGCCGCGCGCGCCATCGAAGCCCTCACCAACCTCATCGATATCGATGCCCACGCCGAGGATGCCTATCGCAGCCTGGAGCGTTTGCACCGAGAGACCAAGGACTGGGAAGGTCTGGTTGCCGTTCTCGAGCGCCACGCCTTCGTCGAGAAGAACGCTGGCCTGCGGGCGGCGATCTATCTCAAGATCGCCGAGGTTCACGAAGTCGAGCTCTCGGACCCACACAAGGCCGTCGAAGCGCTCGAGAGCGCCATTGCCGACAGCCCCGAGAATGCCGACGCCATGGGCGCCTTGGCGCGCATGTACAAGCGCACTGAGTCCTGGCAACAGGCGGCGGATATGTTCGCTCGCCACGGCGGTTTGCAGGGCAAGGCCGGTGCTTCGCAGTGGGCGGCCGCCGGCGCCATTGCCTACGAACAACTCGGAGACAAGGAATCTGCTCGTCAGTACCTCGAGAAGGCACTGGAGCTGAGCCCGAACAACCTCGAGGCTCTTACCTGCTTGTCTCGCCTGCACAAGAGCGAGGGTGCCTGGGAAAGTGCCGTCAACCGCTTGGTCGACGCCGCTGACGCCAGCGCCAATCGCTTGGAGCGCGTGGAGATGTTGATGGAGGCGGCTAGCATCTGCGAAACCAAGCTTCACGACGACAAGCGCTCCGCCAACCTCTTGCGACGGGTTCTCGATATCGACCCCGAGCATCTGGAAGCAGGCCAGCACATCGCCGCCTCGCTGGTGGCTGCGCAGCGCTGGCAAGAAGCTCTGCCGGTCCTGGAGATGGTCGCTCGACGCACCGATCCAGAGGATCGCCTGGAGCTCTCCGCTCGCTGCATGGAAGTTGGCCTCGTCTGCCTCAAGGTAGGCGCTGTCGACAAGGCAGAGGAGCACCTCACCCGCGCGGTAGAGCTCGATGCCGACAGCCTCGACGCAGCACTCGCACTGGCCGACGCACTCTTTGCGGCCGCTCAGAAGCACAACGAAGCCGAGCGTTGGCAAGCCGTGGACAAGCGCTATCGGGCCATGTTGGCTCGCCATCGCACTTCGCTTGCCGATGGTCAGGTCGTCGACCTTTGGTACCGACTTGGCGTCGCCGCCCAAAACATGGGCGAGATGGGCAAGGCCGAGTCCTCGCTGCGCCGAGCTCTGGAGCGCGACTCCGGGCACCTGGCAAGCCTTCGGGCCTTGGCGGACATTGCCGCCAGCAAAGAGGACTGGAAGACCCTGGTCAGCTGCAAGCGCGACATGCTCGACGCTTTGGACGAAAGTGCCAAGGTCGAGATGCTCGAGGAGATTGGCGATCTGTGCCGCGACAAGTTGAACGAGCCAGAGACCGCTCTGGGCGCGTACTTGGAAGCGACCAAGATCGAGCCGGGCGCACGTGGACTTCTGCACAAGGCACTCGATGTGCTCACCGTGCAGAAGCAGTGGCGTCAGGCCGTGCAGGTCCTGGACTTGCTCTCCAAATCCGAGAACACGCCTAGCAGGCGCGCGAAGTTCCACTACACCGCCGCCGTCATCTGTCGCGATGAGCTCAAAGACGTCGACCTCGCCGTCGAGTTCTTCACACGCGCTCTGGATGATGACTCGCAGACGGATAAGGCCTTCGACGCCATCGATCGCTTGTTGTCATCGAAGGGCGACTGGAAGGGCCTGGCCCGCGCGCACCGCAAGATGATCAAGGCCGTGGGCGAGCAGGCTCCAGAAGCCCTGCAGTTGCGCCTGTGGACCCGCCTGGCAGACATCGCTCTCGAGCAGCTTGGCGATGCCAACCTGGCCACGACAGCACTCGAAGTGGCTGTGTCACTCAATCCAGCCGACATCGTTCGTCGCGAGCAACTGGTCAACCTCTACCTCGAAGCCGGCGACCGCCGTCAAGATGTGATCGAGGAGTTGCAGGTGCTCATCGCAGCCGATCCGGATCGGGTCGAGCTGTACCGCGTCCTCAGCGAGCAGTATCGCGCCGAGGGTGAGAGCGACAAGGCCTACTGTGTTGCACAAGCCCTGGTCTTCCTGAAGGCCGCCACCGCGGAAGAGAACACTCTCTTCGAGGCCGGGCGTCCGCAGAAGTTCACGGCCGCCAAGCGTCGCCTCACCGAAGAACTCTGGCAGAAGTCAGTGATTCACGATCGCGAGGATCGGCACATCAATGCCATCTTCTCTTCGATCATCGGTCCGGTGGCCGCGACGACTGCACAGCCTCTCAGCTCCTTTGACTTTGCCGGCAAAGGCATCGTCGATGAGAATCTGCCGCTCTCGCGCGTCTTCCGCTACGCGACCGGCATCCTGGGGCTGGCTCCCGAGCCTGAGCTCTTCGTCGAGAAGGAAGGCGAAGAAGGACTGCGTGTGGCCAACACCGTCGCCGAGGGCAAGCTTCGGCCGACTCTGGTGGCCGGCGCCAGCCATGCTGGCAAGGGTAGTGAGATCGAGCTGGCCTTCGAGCTGGGCAAGCGCATGGCCTACTTCCGGCCTGAGCGCTATCTCAACTACGCCCTGCAGTCCCTGCCACGCCTGGAGAGCGCCTTCTACGGGGCCTTGACGGCCGCGGGAAGCTCGGTCGCAGGCCACAGCGAAGACGATGTGGCCGCGCAGCTGCGCAAGACGGTGCCAACCGCCGTTCTCGAGCAAGTCGGCGCTGTGGCTGCCAAGATGACCATCGAACCCGGCAACGGGGTCATCTCGGGCTGGCGCAGTGCGACAGACCTGACGGCCAACCGCGTGGGTCTCATCCTGTGCAACGACCTGCAGGTCGCAGCTCGTTCTATCGCCACCGAGAAGACGTCACAGAGCACGCTCAGTGCAAAGGATCGTCTGCGAGATCTTCTGGCCTACTCCGTGTCAGAGGACTACTTCGCGGTACGTCGTCACCTCGGCCTGAATATCGACGGTTAGGGTGTCGATCCTTCTGCAGAGAACTCTTCTGGCTGCGACGGTCTCCATCGTCGCAGCCTGCGGATCCGACGCACCGGTTTGTGGTGACGGCCATCAGGACCCGGGCGAAGAGTGTGACGACGGCAACTCCATCGAAACCGACGTTTGTCTGTCGACCTGCAAGGCCAGACAGCTGAGCTCGCTCACTGTGAAGTGGGAGTTCAACAAAGAGGCGGCGCCTGACTTTACGGGCGATTCATGTATCGATCTTGGCGCCAAGAACGTCGAGGTCACCTTGCTTGGCGGACCCGAGCCCCTGGTTGCCGTCGAGAACTGCAGCTTTCGGCAGGTCGTTTTCATCGACATACCGGCCGCCACCTACGACGTCGAGCTGCGAGTTCTCGACGCTGACGAGCTCGATCTCACATCTTCGAGCATCACCGCCGAATTCGAATTTCCCGGTGGAACGGCCACGACGGAAGTCATCGTTCCGCCCGATCAGTGGATTCGCGCCTATCTCGGTACCTTCTTTTTTCGGGTCGCGTGGGCGGGTGCTGACTGTGCGCTGGCCGAGCCGCCCGTGGTCGACCAGCGCTTGACGCTGGTGGTCGCGGGAGGTGACACCTTCACGGGGACAACAACCTCAGGAGCGGGTATGGATGGTTCCAGCGCATCCACCTGTGTTTCGCTCGACGATCAGTTTCCGCAGTCGGCGCTCGAAGTGCCCTACGGCCCGGCGAGCTTCACGATCGAGGGCCTGGATGAGCTCGGCGAGGTGCTCTATTCGGAGGCCTTCGAGACCTTCGTAGGCGCGGGCGTGAACAATCCCGAGCTTGTTTTCGACGTCGATCTCGTCGCGCCCTAGTCCCCCGCACGGGCAAAGGCGAGTAGTATTGCCAGGTGACGCGGCGACAAGGAGGAGGCATTCCGGGGCTGGTTCTTCATGCGGCGCTGTGCGGCGCGTTCGTCGGGCCTGCGTGCTCGGGGGCCGGAACAAAGGGGGACTTTCAGGTCGAAGGGCCTAGCGACACGGGCCGCCGTTACGATGGCCAAGCACCGCTTGGAGAGCCTCCCGTCATCGATCCCTCCCATCCGGGCGCCGACTATCTGCGCGAGCTGGCAGGCAACTTTCAGCCCGCCTGGCGCAGCTTCTTGGAAGACTGCCGCCTGCGCTTGCCACCCGACCACGAGCTCAACACACAGAGTCTGCGGACGATCCTCGAAATCGTGCTCAATCAGGGCGGCGAGAT
>JAHEAK010000167.1 GCA_024642805.1 Kofleriaceae bacterium
TTCGTTCGGGCGACTCATCGGAAAGAGTGGCTCTCCGTGAATCTCGATGCGATAGACGCTGTTTTCAGTCTCAACGTAGAGCATGTGGCCTTCCGGCTCGCCGAGGACTCGCTTGACGGGGGTCGTGATCATCCGATGTCCATGCGGATCTCGAAAGATGACCATGCCCCTTCCCACCACCGGGTAGCTGATGAGATAGCCCGTGTACTGACGACCAACGTTCATGGTGGAACGCTCGGTGGTTTGGTCACGGACTTTTCGGGCGGTTACACTTACCATTGCCTGATCGCAGCGTCGGTAATCGACTTCTCCAATTTTACGACCTGACCCGGTCGTCGTCACGCAATTTTGTGCCGCTTTCGTCCCGAGCGAGATCGTGGCGTAGCCCATGCAGAACCTAGAGCCATGCAGAACCTAGAGGACGTCTACAAAGAACTACAGGGCTTGATGCCAGCCTCCACAAAAGCTGCGGAGTTGGTTCCTGCGTCCGTAATCATACTCTGGCAGCGCTCTGGCGCGAATCAAGTCTTGGTGTATCTGGTCAAGCGCGCCGCAACAATGCGATTTTTGCCGGGATTTTGGACCTTCCCAGGAGGCAAGCAGGAGTCAGAAGATCTGGCAGCTGAACACACCGCCTGCCGAGAGCTCTTCGAGGAGACAGGCGTACGTGTGCGGCCAGAAGAGCTTCTGCCAGGCGGTCGATGGCGCACGCCGCTCTTTGCGCCGCTCCGTTTCGACACACATTACTTTTACGCGCAGCTGCCAGCGGAGCAGGTGCCCGACGTGGCGTATTCCGAGGGCGAGCTGAGCGAGGGCTGTTGGTGGGAGCCGAAGGCGGCCCTCGATGCTTTCGAGGCGGGCCTCTTGCTCTTGCCAAGCCCGGTGCGGCGCATTTTGGTCGCTATGGTGCCAGGGATCGATGGACTGCAAGAACGCACCGAAGAGCAGGCCGAGAAGGAGGCCTTTGCGCCTCGACTTTGGGAAGTGGCAGGTGGGGTTGCGGTCAGCCCGCTGCGCACGCCCACACTACCACCTGCGACCCATACCAATTGCTACGTCATTGGCACGGGTGAGCTCCTCGTCATCGATCCAGCCACCTACGACGAGGCCGAAAGGCAGGCTTTGTGTGAAGCCCTCGATGTCGAGATTGCCGCCGGGCGACGCATAGCCGAAATCTGGCTAACACATCATCACGGTGATCATATCGGATCGGCGGAGTTTCTCTCCGAGCGCTACGGCGCGCCGATCTGCGCCCACGTCCTCAGCGCGGAGCGCTTGCGTGGCAAGTGTCGCGTCGACAAGCACTTGCTCGATGGCGAGACGCGTCAGTTGGCGGGACCGCTGCCACGGGCGGTGCAGTGCGTTTTCACCCCAGGCCACGCGCCGGGGCATCTGTGCTTTTTCGAACTGCACACCATGGCCCTGGTGGCTGGAGACATGGTGGCATCCGAAGGCACGATCCTCATCGATCCCAGTGAGGGAGACATGTCGGCCTACCTCGAGAGCTTGCAGAAAATGCGCGAGCTAAAACCGCGCCTCTTGTTGCCAGCCCACGGCATCGCGGTGGCCGATCCGGAACGCCTGCTCACACATTACATCGCCCACCGCCTGGGACGCGAAGCGAAGGTGCTTGCCGCACTGCGTCCTGAGCCACGCTCGCCCGCGAATTTGGTCAAGGAGGTGTACGCTGACACGCCTGTGCTCTTGCATGGACTGGCAGAGCGCTCATTGCTCGCGCACCTGGTCAAACTCGCCGGCGAGGGCAGGGCGGTGAGCAGGGGGACCGACTGGACACTCGCCTAGGCGCTTGCCAGACGAGGTGCGATGCGCCACGCCTTTCGAATGCGGGCCGACTGCTAGAGGCGCGCGCTGAGCCTGTGCAGCGCCAAGAGTCGCCCCTGCCTGGCCCGCCAAGGAGGCCGATTCGGGGTCCATTCGGGGCTTGCTTGGCAAGTTAGCCTAGCTATAGTCAGCTCTTGAACGTGGTCGACCTTCGCGAATACGACGATTTGCACTCTTTGCAGATGGTGCGCGCTCTCGTTCGCAAATGGTGGAAGCTGGAAATCGCGTTTGCGGACGACAACGGCTACGTCCTCGATCACGCCGACGGCAACATCTTTCCTTCTGGCAACGAGTTCTGCCGAAAGGCGCTCCACTCCAAAGAAGGCTTTCGTCGATGCAACGAGAGCGTGAAGGCCGCGCGCGATCGTCTGCGCGCAGGCACGCGCTCGGTGGTGGTTCGCCAGTGTCACCTGGGTTTTGATCTGGTAGCCGCCCCGATCCAATTCGACGGCGAGATGGTTGGCTTCCTCTTTACCGGTGGTGCCTTGCACGTCGAGCCAAAGGGCAACGAGAAGCTAGAGGTCTTTTCCGCGGTGCGCGAATTTGCCGGTGGCACCCAGCAAGAGATGGAAGACGATTTTGCCAAGGTTCCGCGCATGAGCGAAGCCGAGCTAAACCACCTGGCTTCCATGCTCGAGTACGCGGCCGCCGAGATCATGAAGGTGCGAAAAGAGCGCCAGCGCGTGGCACCGGCGATCATCAGCAAGCGAGCAGAGACTGACGAGGCCGCTATCACGACCAGGTTCGGCGACATCGTTGGCGCCTCGCCGTCCATGATCGAGCTCTTTGGCCTCCTGGAAAAGATCGTGCGCAGTGAGACCACCGTGCTGGTGCATGGCGAGAGCGGCACCGGCAAGGAGCTGATCGCGCGCGCCATTCACTATCACGGCCCCCGCGCAAAGAAGCCCTTCGTCGTTCAGAACTGTTCTGCCTTCAATGACAACTTGCTCGAGAGCGCACTCTTTGGGCACGTGCGCGGCGCCTTCACCGGAGCGGTCAAGGACCAGAAGGGCCTCTTCGAGACCGCCGATGGTGGCACCTTCTTCCTTGACGAGATCGGGGACATGTCGGCGGCGCTGCAGGTCAAGCTCTTGCGAGTGCTGCAAGAGGGCACCCTCACGCCGGTGGGCGCCACCAAGCCCGTCAAAGTCAAAGTGCGCATCGTGGCCGCCAGTCACAAGGACCTGGGCGAGATGGTCAAGCGCGGCGAGTTTCGCGAGGATCTCTATTACCGCGTCAACGTGCTGCGCATCTCGGTTCCGCCCCTGCGCGAGCGTCTCGAAGACCTCGACATGCTCACTCGCCACTTTCTAAGTAAGCACCACCACCGTGAAGGCCAGCCGCCACGACTGTCGCCGGAAGCACGCAAGGCCCTGCATGCCTACCAATGGCCAGGCAACATTCGCGAGCTCGAAAACGAGATGGAGCGACTCAACGTCCTGGCCATGGACGACGAGGACATAACGCCCTCCATGCTCTCGCCTCGCATCCAGGAGGCCCTGGATAGGCAACCTGACAAGACCGTCGTGCCATTGCGTCCAGCTGGCAAGGGCGGCACCCTGCGCGAGCTGGTCGAAGACGTCGAGTCCGAGGTCATTCATCAGGGCCTGATTCGCACCCACTGGAACAAGAGCCAGCTGGCCAAAGAGCTCGGCATCAGCCGTTCCAACCTCATTCAAAAGTGCAGCTACTATGGCCTCGACGGAAAAAACTAAGCGAAGCCTCGCCAAGCAATGCCCGCAGTGCTCGCAAGCGTTGCCCGAGGGCGAGCGGCCTTCCTCGTATCCGTTCTGTTGCGAGCGCTGTCAGCTCATCGATCTAGGCCAGTGGCTCGACGGTGGCTACGGCATTCCCGGTGAGCCCTGTGGCGACATTGACCCTGGCGACGAAGCCTAGCTGTCGCTAGCGCCTGCTGGGCGCGGAGTCTTGTTGCGAGCGATCGGGTAGCGTGGCGACGAGCTAGTTGGCGCGCTCGTCGTTCTGCGCTTGTTCTTTGCCTTCGCAGTCGTCGTCGATTGGATCATCGAGGTACGCGAAGGTCTTGATGTACTCGACGAGGCGATGGCGATTGTCAGCGGTGAGGCCGACGAAGCTCACGCCCATGCCCGGATTGATGTTGTCTGGATGGCCAGGGCGAAGGGTGTTGACCCAGATGACTTCGCCTTCGAGCAAGAGCAGCTGGCGATTGCCATCGTTGGGCGTGAAGCGCAGGTTGAGCCTGGTGCCCGGCTCTTCGGGCGTGTTCGTGCGGATGAAGATACCCGTCTCGCTGATGTCGCTGATGTACGCGAACAAGAAGTTGTCGGCGTTGCTGTAGTCGACTTCCAGGTCGACCAGTACGCGATGCCACTCACGGCGCTCGGCGCCGTCTTTGTCCTCGTTGTCGTCCTCGTCTGCCATGCCCGTGCCTCACGGGCAGCTTAGTCTCAAGGTCGCGCTGCTTGTCAAAGCGAGTCGACGAATTCTGCGTGCCTATTTGAGCCGAATCGTGCCCACGCGCACGCGATTATTGCTATCTGGCTCACCGCTCAGGGCTTTCATGTTTTCCCAGTTGCCCGCGGAGCCCACGAAAAAGCCCGTCCAGACCGTGTAATTGGTCTTGGGATTGGTGAGGCCGCCGGCGTCGACGCTAAAGGTATCCACGATGTAGTCGCCCGGCTGCCAGTTGTTGGTGCCGCAGCGGTTGTTGACGGGGTAGTGGTCGCCCTGAAAGCGGACCCCGCCACCGTCGAAGTGTACGAAGACCTGCCAGTTGCGGGTCATCTTCTTGATCACTCGGTAATAGAGGGTGACCTCGAAGCTGTCACCCCGGTCGACGCTCTCGGGGAGGTCGATGCCGATGAGCTCGATCTCGTCGTTGAAATTGGCGCTCACCGGATGCTGGATGTCCTTGGGCGCGGTGCGCACAATCGCTCGCGCCAGAGGATTGCGATCCAGGAAGGAGCGCATGAGCGCGTGCAGCTCACGTGGCGGCGCCACCTCTTTGTTCCACATCCGGTTGGAGAGCATCACCTTGTCGGCGTTGCTGTCATCTACGACGTAGTAATCAAAGCCGAGCCGGCTCGACTCGGTGTGGATGGCACACAGCTCGGATGCTTTGACCAGGGCGAAGACGCGCTCGGGGTGCGCCAGAAATTTTATGAGAGCGGGGCGGCCGCTGAGTTCTTCAAAGGGGCCATCAGCATAGTACTTGGAACCGGCCGTGGGTTTGCCGACGATGCCGAGGCTGTTGCCCTCCTCGCGCAGCTGGTGATAGACGCTGAAGGTGGCCTTGGAGCTGAGCTTGGTGGCCAGCCGCGGCGTCCACACTTGCGCGAGGAACACGCTCGATAGCAGGGATAGGGCCAGCGCCGCTTGCAGGCCGTGTCGCCCGGCTCGCGCCCTCAACCAGTGCCAGCGACGACTGAGGAAGGCCAGCACGTTGTTGCTTGGCGAGGGCGAGTCCTGCGCCTCGGACTGCCAGAAGTTCAGGCTCGCAAAGAGCGAGAGGGTGAAGAGGAGACCGAGGATCACCACTACCTTGTGCAGGCTCACGCCCTTGGGAAAGCTCGCGACCCCGATATCGAGGTGGATGTTCAAAAGTCGTACAGGGAAGCTCTTGATGTCCTTGGCGATGACGATGCCAGCAAAGAGCACAAAGAAGGCGACCAGTGGCGGACTGAGTTGCAGCCTGCTTGTCTCCTTGCCCTCTTGTGCTTGCGCGCGCGCCGACAGGAGCTCGTCGATCCAAACGCCGATACCGGCTGCCAGTGCTGGCACCGCTGCGAACTGGGTAACTCCGACCTTGCGTGAGTAGACGGCACTCACCGCCCAGGCGAGGGCCGCCCAGGCAAAGATCATGCGCGCGCCCAGGGCCTTGGTGCCAGTCTGCCCGCCTGTGGCCATGCGTGTGAGCGCGATCGGCGCAATGCAGATCCAGGGAAAGGTGCCGAAAGCGATCTGCTCGAAGACAGACTCGAAGTTGATGTTGAGGTCGCCTTCGCGCCGCCAGCTACCACCAAGCCATGCTTGATAGCGATCGCTGGCGTGCAAGGTATGCGAGGCAATCGAGAACTCGCCTTTGTCGGCTTCCACCCAGCTGAAGACCTGATAGCAGAAGAGTGCAAAGGCCAAAAGCGCGAGGGTTGCGCTGACACCGAGTGCAATCCACAGATAGCGGCGCGCAGCCTGGGTTTCTTCGGGTGCATCGCCGGCGCTCTCGACCTTTCCGGACACCAGGGTGGCGAGCAGGGCCAGGGCCATGGCAACGAGCGGCGCCAACAGCCCCACAAAGGGGCCAGAGTCGAGAGAGGCCAGTGCGCCGCCCGCAACCAGCAATACACCATCGAAGGCGTAGAGCCAGCGCGCTTTCGAAGCGGATGCCGGCGTGCACAGCCCGAGGGCGGCAACGATCATCAGGGTGGCGCCTGCCATGGTGCCAAGCTCGCTAGTCAGTTGTCGGGCCTGAAACACGAAGAGCGGGCATGCCAACAGAATCAGCGCCGCCAAGAGGCCAGCTCGGGGACTGCGGATGCGCACACCCAAGAAGTAGGTTGCCAGGGCGGTGAGTAGTGCCAGGAGAAAGAAGGGCAGGCGAGCGCCAAACTCACCGAGACCAAAGATCGAGATGCTGGTGTCGACGAGCGCGTCAGCCAGTGGTGGGCGTGCGTCCTTGTCCCGCTCGAGTGCTTCGGCGCGCTCCTGGGATTCGATCTGTGCCACCAACTTGTCGCGGTTCTCTTGTTGGTCTGGACCAGTGAGTTGTGTGAGCGCCTCTTTGTTGGCGACCATGCGCGCTTCGCGGGCGCGACTGCGCTCTTCCTCCAGTTTGAGATCGTCGGAGCTCTTGGGAAGGGCATGGGCAGCGACGTCCATTTCCTGCGGCTCCCAAAATCCGTACGAGCCAAGTCGTGGCAGGAGCAGGAGACTCACGACAACGAGCACGCCAAGCGGCCAGAGTCGATGGTCACGCAGAATGCGCGGAACCGATTTCACGCCCGCAAGGTATTGAGAAACGTGGCCCCTGGCAAGTGAGGGCTATCCCGCTTGCGAACTGGCACGCGTCGAAGGCTGCACTTGGGCCTCCGAGCCGGGGCTGGCAAGCTCTTCTGCCTCACGCTCATGGGCCTCGCGCTCATGGGTCCCGCGCTCATGGGGCCCGCGCTCATGGGCCCCGCCAGCGCCGGAGGGCTTGGTGGCAGGGGCGTCGCCAGCAGCGGGCTCGGTGGCAGGGGCATGGCCAGCGCCGGGCTCGGTGGCGGGGGCGTGGCCGGCCAGCGCCTCGGGGAACCTTGCGCCTCGGCTCATGCCGCGCTGAGGCGGTCTGACGAAGACTCGCGACTGGCCCGCTTCGATCGAGACGACGTAGTCCTCGAGGTCGCGCTCGGTGACGAGCTCTTGCAGCCAGCGCATCGGATCCTCGAGCCGCTCGTAGCTGAGGGCGAAGCTTCCGTATCGAATAGGAATCATGATCTTCGAGCGCAGGTCTTCAAAGGCGTAGAGCGCATCGAGCGGGCTCATGTGCTGCTCGCGAAAGGAGTTGGGCAGATAACCGGAGATGGGCAGCATGGCGATGTCGGGCCGAAAGCGCCGACCCACGCTCGCAAAGCCTTCGCTGTAGCCGCTCTTGCCGCAGAAGAAGACGGTAGGTCCGTCGCCGCGAATGACGTAGCCCAGACCAGGTGACTTCTCGCTTCCGTGTTTGACCGCGACCGAAGAGATGTCGACACGCCGATGTTCGACACTCTGATCCGGACCGAGCTCGATGACGCGAGCGAAGCCAAATTCAGACACTCTGCGAGCGGTGTGCGGTGGCACGATGACGGTCGCCGATTTGGGCAGGCGACTGAGGGTCTGCGGGTGCAGATGGTCAGGCTCCTGGTTGCTAAGCAGGATCAAGTCGACATGATCGAGCTCGGCAGGCGAGAGTCCCGCGCGCACCTCTCGGCGTATGCCACCGCGCCAATCGCCGAGCATCGGGTCAGTGAGCACGCACAGGTTGCGATAGCGAATCAGCACGGTCGCGTGGCCCGCGTAGCTCACCGCCACTTGAGCGCGCTCCGGCTGGGGCAGCGGTGCGACCTTGGCGCGTCTGGGAGGCTTTAGGTACAGGCCGGCCCAATGGCTGAGCAAGCTGCGATACCGAGGCGCGTGGCGCTTGGCGTGTTGCCGGCTCAGTGCGCGTTGGCGCTTCTTGTAGTCCTCGTTCACGGCCTGCTTCGCTGTATCCAGCGCTAGGCTAACGCAAATCCTCATGAGAGTCCCCAAAGCGAGGCTGCGCGCACCCGGATCTCCGCACCAACTCTACGGAATCAGCCACTAGTTGCCGAAAATCGTGAGCTTTCGTGCTATGAACTTGCCGCTATCGATGCCAGCCGAGCAAACCCCCACCGCAAGCAAGACGCCGACGCTTTCGATCGTCATCCCCATCTATAACGAGCAAGAGATTCTTCTCGAGGCCGTGCGAGGACTGCGCGAAGGGCTCGCCGAGCTCGGTCATAGCTACGAGATTATCCTGGCCGAGAATGGTTCGAATGACAGGACCGTCGAGCTGGCCACGGGTCTGAGCGAAGAGCACGACAACCTGCATTTCTTCTCGGTCAATGAGCCCAACTACGGCAAGGCGCTGCGCCAAGGCATCTTGCGTGCGCGCGGCGAGGTCGTGGTCTGCGACGAGATCGATCTTTGCGACATGGAGTTCTATCGCGATGCCCTGCCAACTTTGCTCGCCTCCGAGGCCGACATGGTCGTCGGCTCCAAGGCCATGCGCGGCGCGCACGACAATCGGCCGGTCTTTCGCCGAGTCGCCACCCGCGTCATCAATCGCATGCTGCGCGTGGCCGTCGATTTTCGTGGCACCGATACCCATGGGCTCAAGGCCTTCCGCCGCTTGCCACTGATTCCGGTGGTCAACCAGTGCGTCGTCGATCGTGACATCTTCGCCTCCGAGTTGGTCGTTCGCGCTGGTCGTGCCGGTCTGATGGTTGTGGAGATTCCGGTCGAGGTCAACGAGAAGCGTCGCCCAGCCATCAGCTTGATTCGGCGCGTGCCAGGCGTGATGAAGAACATGGCGCGACTCACCTACGCGATCCGCTTCAAGGGATGACGCGCACCTGCTGTGTATCGATCGATGTCGATCCGATACCTTGTTATTACCGCATCCATGGCCTCGGCCCAGCGCCTCTCGATTTGCGCAGCCGGGTCTTGTGCGCGGCCCTACCGCGCTTTTTGGATCTGCTAGCTGAAAAGGAC
>JAHEAK010000800.1 GCA_024642805.1 Kofleriaceae bacterium
GGCTACGCGATCGAGAATGCCGTTGACGAAGGCGGCCGAATCCCCGGTACCAAAGCGTTTGGCTAGCTCGATGGCCTCGTTGATTACCACCTTGGTCGGCACGCTCTTATCGTAGAGCAGTTCGGCGGCAGCGAGTCGAAGAATATTCCTGTCGACGGTGCTCATGCGCTCCAGTCGCCAGTTCTTCGACGCGCCTTGCACCAGCTCATCGATCTCCGCCTTGTGTTCGGCAGCGGCGGCCAGGAGATTCTCCGCAAAGCTCTCGCCCTCGGGCTCGAGAGTGACATCGAAATGATCGCGCGTGACGGTACTGCCAGCCCCGCCCTCGTTGATGTCGAGCGAATACAGGACCTGCAGAGCATAGCCGCGCGCGCGTGTGCGTAAGCCAGCCATGTCTAGCCGTCGATTTGCCGAAAGAGGTCGAGCATCTCGATGGCCGCCATGGCCGCTTCGAAGCCCTTGTTGCCAGCCTTGGTGCCAGCGCGCTCGATGGCTTGCTCGATGGTGTCGGTGGTCAAGACGCCAAAGGCCACCGGCATCTTGCTGGTCGCGGCGATGTCAGCAACACCGCGAGCGACGGCGCTCGACACGTACTCAAAGTGAGGCGTCGATCCGCGAATGACGGCACCGACGGTAATGAGAGCCTGCACCTTGCCCGCACTCACCACTTTGCTGGCCAGCTGGGGAATCTCGAAGGCGCCGGGCGCCCAGTACACCGAGATGTTGTCGGAGCTGCCACCCATGCGACAGATGGCGTCTTGCGCCCCGCCGACAAGCGAGTCGACGATGAAGTGATTGAAGCGACCGGCAACAATCGCGAATTTCGCGTTCCCCGCCGTGAGTTGTCCGTTGTAGACCTTGGTCATTGATTCCTGCTTTCGACTGCGACGCTGCGATTGCGCTCTGGGCTTGCCCTCGGGGCTTTCCCTTGGGGCTTTCCCTGGGGGTTTGCCCTACTGCTTCCCTACGAGCTTGCCCTTGGTACCTCGCGCTAGTGCGCGTCTTTGATGCTGAGGAGGCGCGCGTCGGCCTCGGTGGGAATGGGTAGCCTCTCGACGATTTCGATGCCGTAGCCCTCGATGCCAACGATCTTGCGGTCGCTATTGCTCATGAGTCGAATCTTGCGGCAGCCAATCTCCGCCAGCACCTGGGCGCCAAGACCGAAATCACGCAGCACTTCGCTAAGGCCGCCGTCGACTTTGCGCTCGGGCTCTTTGCCGAGCACGTGGCGCTCGAAAGCGCGCGACACACTCACGCGACTCTTGTTGTAGACGTAGAGCAAGACGCCGCAGCCACTCTTGTCCATCTCTCGCATGCAGCTGCGGATATCCGGGCGAAGTCCGAAGACGTCGCCGATAGGATCGAGGGTCTGCACGCGCACCAGCACGCTCTCGCCGCGCTCGGAAGCGCCCTTGACATCACCGCGGGTAACCACCACGTACTCGGTGTCCTCAACCTCGGTGTTGTACAGGCGAAACTCGAAGTCCTCGCCCTTGCCGAGGAACTCGGGGCGAATCGTACCGACCTCTTTGCACTGCACGATGCGCTCGCGCTGCAAGCGGTAGGCGATGAGATCGGCGACGGTGATGATGCGCAGATCGTGAGCCCTGGCAAAGACCTCGAGATCCGCCATACGGGCCATCTCGCCATCGTCCTTCATAATCTCGCAGATCACGCCAGCGGGCTTGAGGCCGGCCAGGCGCGCCAGATCCACCGAGCCCTCGGTTTGGCCGGTGCGCACTAGCACGCCGCCATCGCGAGCGCGCAGCGGAAAGACGTGGCCTGGCGAAACCAGATCATCTGGCACGGCGTTGTCGGCAACCGCCGCTAAAATCGTGACCGCGCGATCGGCCGCCGAAATACCCGTGCTGACACCGCGACGAGCTTCGACGCTTACCGTGAAGGCCGTGCCGAGGGACGCGTTATTCTCGCGTACCATCATGGGCAGCTGCAGCTTCTCGATGGTCTCGCCGGTGAGAGTGAGACAAATGAGACCGCGACCGTACATGGCCATGAAGTTGACGTCTTCTGGTGTCACCTTCTCGGCGGCCATGACTAGATCACCTTCGTTCTCGCGATCTTCGTCATCGACGAGGATGACCATCTTGCCGTCGCGAATGTCCTTGAGGGCTTCTTGTACTTTGGTGATTACTTCGCTCATTGCGCCAGCCTTTCAGCGGTAGCCCTGCAGCAGGCTCTCTACGTATTTGCCGATCATGTCGACCTCGATGTTGACGGTCTGACCTACGCTCTTGGCGTGAAGTCCTGTCTTTTCGACGGTATGCGGGATGAGGGCAACGGAGAAGGAAGTACCTTCCAATCGGTTTACGGTCAAGCTGATACCGTCGATTGCAATCGAGCCCTTGGCGATGATGTAGCGCAGCAGCTCAGCTGGTGGCTGAAAGCTAAGCTCGAGGTTGGCGCCCTTGTCACGTCGGGACACCAGCTTGGCGACCGCATCCACATGTCCCTGCAT
>JAHEAK010000801.1 GCA_024642805.1 Kofleriaceae bacterium
CAGCCGCTCAGGAGCAACACAGCAGCCAGGCCGCCTATTTTGCGAAACATGGCAAAAGCGTAGGTGACGCCGGGCGCATGCGCAACTCCGCGCCCGCGATTGCCAACCTAGCCCTGAAACATGCCGCTGCGGTACTCGACGATCTTGCCGGCGACGGCCGAGGCGGCCACGGTCAGTGGCGAGGCAAGATAGAGGTTGCCAGGGCCCGAGCGACCTTTGTAGTTGCGGTTGATGGCAGAGACCGTCACTTGCTGTTCGTCGGTAGAGACGCCGGGACCGCAACCAATGCACGCGCCACAGCCGGGACTGATGATCTTGACACCCGTGCGCTCGAAGATCTCCAGATAGCCCTTGGCGCGCGCGTAATCGGCAACCTCTTTGGAGCCAAACTGCAGGTAGAAGCCGACGTGATCGGCAACCTTCTTGCCGGCCTTGTCGGCTTCCGACATGACGCGCGCGTAGAAGTCGATGTCGTCGCACTTGCCGGCCGTGCACGAACCACCGTAGGCGATGTCGATGCGAACGTCACCGATCTCATCGATGCTGGCGCCGTTCTTTGGGTCAGAGGCGATGCCCTTATCCGGATCGCCAGGAGTGGCTACCATGGGCGAGAGCTTGGAAAGATCGATTTGGTGCACGCCGCCTTCGTGATGGGCGCCTGCATCGGGAGACACGATCTTGGCGCGCAGTTCCTCGGCGCTGACACCGGGGCGACGCTCGACCATCCACTGCACCATGCGCTCATCGCACTCACAGACGCAGCCGCGCGCCGTGCACTCGGTGGCCATGTTGGCCAGGGTAGCGCGCTCGTCTGGCGACATGGCGAAGAGGCCTTCGCCGCCAAACTCCATGACCCTGTCGAGGGTTTCTTCGCGCTTGGCGTAGGTGTCCAGGATGTGCAGGATGACGTCTTTGGCGGTGACGCCATCGCGCAGCTTGCCGGTGAGCTCGAAGCGAATCGACTCGGGGACGTTGAGCGGGGTCATGCCCCAGAAGGCCAGGGCCGCGTACTCGGTGGCGCCGACGCCCCAGGCCAGCGCGCCATTGGCGCCACCCATGCAGGTATGGCTATCGGTGGCCTGGATGAAGTCGCCTGGCTCGATGAACTGCTCGCGAGCGACCTGGTGACAGATGCCGGGGGAAATCTTGTCGACGGCGCTGTAGTCGCGAACCCCGGTGTGGGCCTGATACTCGCGCTGCATCTGGCGCAAGGTTTCGATCTTGGCGGCGAAGGGAGCGAACTTGGCCACGCCGTCGGCGTAGATCAGGTGATCTTCGAAAACGGCAAACTTGCTGGCGTCGGCCAGCTTGTAGTCCTCGCCGTATTCGCTGCGCAAAAAGTGGTGCACCTGGGCAGAGGTGAACTCGTGCGAGTAGCCGCCATCGACCTTGACCATGACCGCGTCGCCAGCCTTGAGATACTCGCCCTGGCCGGGCAGGAGCTTGTTGGCCAGGATCTTCTCGGTGAGGTTCATGGCTCGTTTGGGCGTTGCCGGGCTGTCGAGGTGGATTTCCTTCTTGTCGAAGCGCTCGCAGAACTTGAAGAGACCACCCGATTCGATGATGAGCTTGGTGACCTGATCGTGTCCTTGGGAAAATTCTGAGATATCGATGGCTTCGCCACGCTCGAGGCGGACGAGCATCTGGTGGTCGCACATCAGCTGACCAATGTTGATGTTGTTGCGCGCGTGAATGGGCGCAAAGGAAGCGGCCACGGCCAGATGCACACCTGAGTAGGCCTCGCACTGGGCGGCGGTCTCACGGCTGGAGCCGACGCCTTTTTGGTAGCCGGAGACGATGGCCGAGAAGCCGCCCTTGGCCAGCGCGTCCTTCTCGAAGAGGCGCTTGCCTTCGACGATGAGGCCGGCGTAGGCGTTGTGGGCGATTTCTTCCGGGTCCCAATCGAAGCACACCCAAGCGGGGGTCATGGCGTCGGTGTTAATGTTGTCGAGCAGGTCCTCGACCTTGAGATCGCTCATCTTCAAGCTCAGTTCGCCGCGCAGCTGCTGACGGATGAGCTCAGGATTTTTGGTCAGAAAGAGGACGCGCTTGGTTGGGTCCAGCTTGATACTTCTCGCGCTCGCCATGAGGGTGTAATAGCACGCCAGCGACGTGGTGGATCCAGCCGAAACAGCGCATGAACAGGCCTCGGAGCACGAGGTGGTCGGATCCGGGTGGCGCCCTAAGCGCCTCTACTCACAGGAGCTGCCGATGCTGTGCAGAATCATGGGCGCAGGTGGCGGGGGCGAGCTGTGAGCAAGAGGGTGACGGGCGGCCATGCGTGGCTTGGCTGCCGTGTCAGCGAAGGGATGGGCAAGGATCTCTCGCCATTCCTGGCCATCGGCGCTGTCTTGCACGACGAGGGTGTTGTTGAACTGCGCCATGCGGATGAAGTACACGCCCGCCATCGCTAACCTAGAGACCTTGACGAGCTCCTCGTTGGTGTAGCTCGAATAGACCTTGACCTCGATCTC
>JAHEAK010000802.1 GCA_024642805.1 Kofleriaceae bacterium
ATAGGTACGCAAGCAGGAAGCAAAGCAGGCGGGGGAGCAGGCGAGGGGCCCTGGACCGGTGCATCATGTGCAGAGTTAACCTCCTAGTATGCGGAAATACAATGGAAAGTTCGCAAAACCCCAGAAGCGAGCCCGCTGTGTCGGACCCGGCACATACACTGGCAGGGTGAGCGAAACGCCCAGGATCGTGGTCTTCGATACCGAGACCACCGGCACAGATAAGCAACGCGACCAGATCGTCGAGCTGTGCGTGCAATTTGGCCTGGAGCCCGATGCTCCAAGCAAGACCTGGCGCATTCGCCCACAGGTCGCGATGCATCCCGGTGCGCAAGCCGTGCACGGCATTTCCCTCGAAGATTTGGTGGACGCGCCGCCCTTCGCCGACCTCTGCGAGGAATTGCGCGCGCTCTTTGCCGACGCCGACATCTTGGTCGGCTACAACTTGCGCTTCGACATCGACATGCTGCAGGGCGAGTACCTGCGCCTGGGGCTGCCGCCGCTTGACCTGGCCGACAAGCTCATCGTCGATCCCTTCCGTCTTTGGCAGATGTGCGAGCCGCGCTCGCTCATGGACGCCCATCGGCGCTTCGTCGGGGACGAGTTCGATGCCGCCCACAGTGCCGAGGCCGATGTCGCCGCCACGGGTCGCGTGCTGCTTGGCATGTTGAAGCACTTCGATATCGGCAGCGATTGGCAAGAGGTCGCTGACATCTGCGAGCCGGATCGCGCCAAGTGGATTGGCGGCACCAAGCACATGCATTGGGATGAGGACGATCGAGTCGTGCTCGCCTTCGGCCGCAACGCGGGCACCCTGCTTACCGAGCTGGCAAGCGGTCCCGAGGCCGACTACCTGCGATGGATCCTCGACAAGGATTTTCCCGCTCACGTGCACCTTTTGTGCGCGCAGGTGCTTCGACTTTCCGCCGAGGAGTTTGGCCAGTGGGCGGTGAGCAGCTATCCGCCTCGTCGCGAGCGCGCTCCGCTTGTCGCCAAGAAGCAAGCGCCTCCCGAGCCGGCGCCGTCGAGCAGCGTGGCTTCGGAGGAGGCGGATGTGAAGGTGGCAGTCACGCAGGCGGCGGCCACGAGCTCGTCCTCGCAGGCGGCGGCTACGACCTCGCCGGCAGCAGTCGCGAAGGCGGCGGCCACGAAGGGTGCGGCTGTGAAGGGTGCGGCCACAGCCTCGTCCTCGCAGGCAGCGGCCGCGATGGTTCAGCAGAGCCTCTTCGAGCTGTAGCGTCTATCTACAGGATCAACCTAGCAGGCTGCTGAACAATTCAGCAATCACGCGCTAGCAGTGCTCAAACTGCTGGTGCACGGTTGATTTGTCGGTGGACAATGCCGTCTTCTCTCGGCCGCGCATGTCTATTCAGATCATGGCCGGCCCACCGATAAAAGGTCTTTCTATCTGCGCCGCCTGGGCCCCACGGCCTAAGGCAAGACGTGCTACCACCGGCGCTCGCTGCCATTTTTTCAGCAGCCTGCTAGAGAGTCGGATCGCCGTGTCGACAGGCCACCAGGGCGAGGTCGCGCAGACGGCGGGCTTCCTTCATGGCAGGTGTGGTTTCGGGCCGGGCCTCGGCGTTGGGATCTCCCAGCGCATCGAGATGTGCTTGCAGCATCGCGCCCAGCTTGGGCTGCTCCTGGTGCAGCGCTTCGGGTAGAGCAAAGTCGCCGCGCCGGCGAACGCCAGCGAGCAGTTGCTCTCGGCTCCATGGATAGCGACCTGTGAGCATCTCGAAGAGAACCACGGCACTGGCGTAGATATCGCTTTTGTAGCTGACCTCACCGCGACGCTGCTCAGGTGCCATATAGGCCATCGTGCCAACGATCCGGCCCTCGATAGCGCGAGCCTCGCCGGTTTGCCCTTTCTCGTCGGGAAGATGAGCAATGCCGAAATCGCCAAGCACGACTTCCGTGCCTGGCAGGTCCGGATCGCGCCGAAACATGAGGTTGGCTGGTTTGACATCGCGATGCACGACACCGCGCGAGTGCGAGGCATCGAGAGCGGAGAGGAGTTGTGCGTGACGTTCCAGGGCGCGCCGAATCGTGCGCGGTCCGCGATCGCGCAAGAGTGAGCGCAGAGTCCCTCCGGCACACAGCTCCATGACGATGCGCCTGGCGCTCTCATCCAGATCCAAAATCGCGACGATGTTGGGATGGCGAAGCGACGCCGCCACGCGCGCCTCATCGAAGAAGGTCTGCAGCGCGGCTTTTTGATCGGCGCCCGCAAGGTGCGGGTGCAAGAGCTTGACCGCGACCTCGCGCTCTAGGTGTAAGTCCTTGGCCAGGTAGACCACACCCGCGGCTCCCCGGCCTAGCTCTCGAACCAGGAGGTAGCGACTGCCTTCGCCGCCAGCCCCTGAGCTTGCACCCAGCATGGTCTCGGTGTTGCTCGTTCCGGCGTGACCGCCTCGGGACTCGCGCATGCGCTGGTAGCGCTGACGCACATTGGGATAGTCGACGTTGTGGGC
>JAHEAK010000803.1 GCA_024642805.1 Kofleriaceae bacterium
GAATCACTCGCCGACGCCGGCGTCAAGGTAGGGATTCCCCGCGCCATCGCCCTGCGCCTCGCCGCGCAAACCGTCATGGGCTCCGCAAAACTTCTCCTGGATACTAACGGCCACCCCGGCCAGCTCAAAGACATGGTGACCTCGCCGGGCGGCACGGCCATCGCCGGCCTGCACACTCTCGAGCAGGGCGGACTACGAACAACTCTCATAAACGCGGTCGAGGCGGCCACACGACGCGCTCAGGAGCTTGGCAACAAGTCATGAGTACGCGCGCCATCGAAGGCGGCGTGACGCTGGATCTGCTGGTCCAACCACGTGCCTCGCGCGCTCGTTTTGGACCCTTGCACGGCGATCGCATCAAGGTCTTCGTCACATCTCCGCCAGTCGATGGCGCCGCCAACGACGCGGTTGTCGAGCTCCTATGCAAGACCTTTGCTCGCAGTAAGAGTGAGGTCGAGGTCGTTGCGGGGCACAGCTCGCGCCGCAAGACCCTGCGGGTCATGGGCATCGTCACCGCCGACGTCGAGGAGCATCTCAAATGAAGAAGACGGCCCTGCGATTTTTGCTGCCGGCTCTGGTCAGCCTGTTCGGCGCCTGCGGCGGCCAGGAAGGCACCATCGCCATCACTGTGGTGGGTGCACCCGATAGTGAGCTCTTGCCGCGCATCGAGAGTTTGCGCGCGACCCTCAGCAATCCCCTCACTGTCTTCGAGGGGCAGCGCGACGCAAACGGCGTCCTCAACATTGAGATCGATCTCAAGGCCGATGGACGATCCGGTGACCTGGTCGTCGAAGGCTTTGACGCCGACGATGAGCTCATCGCCATCGGCCGCGTTGGCCCCCTGCCCCTTGCCGCCATCGATGCCGAGGTCAACGTCTACCTCGGTCCGCCCCTGGGCCTGGCAGAAGCGCCGGTCCGCCTCGATCCGCCGCGCTCCGACATGGGCTCGACGGCCGCCTCCTTTGGCGTGCTCTTCGCCGGCGGCGTGGGTGTCGACGGTGTCCTCGCCGATGTCGACGTCTACAGCACCTACTTGCACACCCTGCAATCCGGGGCCGACATGCCCGAGCCTCTTAGCGAGGTATCCGTTGCCCGTGGCAGCGCTGGCTTCATATACATGCTCGGCGGACGCGACAGCGAAGGCACGGCCAGCGCCAGGAGCTTTGCCTTTGACACCACTCGAGCGCCAGCAGGCAGCTATCGCGACATGGTCATGGCTCCCGAACACGCGCGCGCAGGCAAGTCGATGACCATCGTCGGCCAGGACTTGTACCTCGTCGCTGGCGATCCAGGGCTCTTGCTCGACGGATTCCAAGGCACGGCCCGGCCACTGCAAAACGGTGACGCCCTCGATGGCGTCGCGGTGACCGTGGTCGCTGGCAATAACCTGCAGGTCATCTTTGCGGGCGCCGATGTCGAGAGCGGCGCGGCCCTCTTCGAGCTCAATCAGATCCGACGAGTGAGTGCCCCGGCCGAACTTCTGCGGCGCAGGCACCGCGGCTTGCAGTTGCCAACCAACGAGGCCCTCTTCGTGGGCGGCAGTTTGGATGATGTCGCAACTACCACAGCCGTGGTCTACAAGCCTTCGAGCACGAGCTTTCAGGTCGTCGAGCTTTTGGCGACGCCGCGCCTGGATCCCGCGATCGCCATCACGGATCGCTACCTCGTGGTTGCTGGCGGTGAGAGCGACACCGGCGAGCCCATCGGCGACGTCGAGGTCTTCGATGCCTCAACACTCGAGCCCGTGACGGTCCTGCCCTTGCAAGTGCCCCGTCGAGGGGCAAGCGCGCAAGCCCTGAGCAATGGCCAGGTGCTAGTTGCTGGCGGCATCGACGAGAGCGGCGCGCCCGTCGACGTGCTCGAGCTCTTCACGCCAGACCAGTAGCCAGGGCCCCACCAGTGCCAAGCTCTGATCTGCCACCAAGCTCTGCCCCACCAGTAGCCAAGCTCTGATCTGCCACCAAGCTCTGACCTGCCACCAAGCTCTGACCCGTAGCGAGCCGCAGCCCGCTCACGACTACTCCTGACGCGTGGCCAGGCCTTCGTCTTCAGAGTCGGCCAGCGCTTCCAGGTCGGTGAGCGAGTCTAAGAACTCTTCTTCCTCGGTGGGTGTAATCACCTTGGCGATGCGCGGGAAGATGTCGGGCGCCTTGCGGCCGCGGGCGCTGGGAGCCAGCTGGCCCCAGGTGAGAAAGACCAGCACCCACGCCGTGGGCTGCCACATGAGGAGCTCGGGATAGAGACGAGCCGGGATGAGAATGTAGCCAACCAGCACATTGGCCAGCACGAAGATCGAGAACCATCGCGAGCCCAGGCCGCCGAGGTTGGCCATTCGCAAGTTGGAGCCCATCAAGAATCCGCCACCGAAGAGGAAGAGCGGCAAGTAGCGCCAAGCGGCATCTGGCGTCTCGAGGCCCGCAAAGACCTTGCTGCCACCAAAGCTGGCAACGGCTAACTCGTGACCCACGGG
>JAHEAK010000804.1 GCA_024642805.1 Kofleriaceae bacterium
GTAGATACGAAGTGAGACTTCGGCACCAATGTCATTGAGCTTGGAAAGGGTGTGACTGGAAGCGGTGACCTCGTAGCCAACGCCACCACAATCGATGAGCACACAGGTCATGCCGCGATCAATGACTGTGCCGCGCAGGTGTCCAATCATGCTTGCCCCACGTGGCTGAGACCACGAGCCAGATCCAAGCGAGACTGCATGCCGTGCGTCATGGCCACGGCGAGCGCGTCGGAGGCATCCACTTGCGGCACTAGCTGCAGCCCCAGCATCGCCACCACCATCTTGGCGACCTGCGCCTTGGGCGCATTGCCCTTGCCGGTCAGGCTTTGTTTGACGAGGGTCGGTGCGTAGCTGTGCACGCGCAGTCCACTGAGCCCTGCGACCGCCAAGACCGTGCCGCGCGCCTGGGCAAGCGCCAGTGCACTGCGCGGATTCGATCCGCAGAAGACATCTTCGACGGCCATGACCGTCGGCTTGAGCTCGGAAATCACATCGCGCAACCAACAGGCGATGCTGCCAAGTCTGTCCTCCGCCGGGCCTCGCTCGGGGCTCAGGACGCCACACTCGAGGTAGCTACAGCGCCGGCCTTCATGCACATCTATAACTGCATAGCCGCACAGGCGACTGCCTGGATCTACGCCGAGAACCCTCATGCACTGCACATTAGCCCAGGTAGCCCGACTTCCCAAAAGACTGGCGAATCTTCCAACCCACAAAATGCGCTGGCCGGGGTTCGATCCCCTTTCGGTAGACCGCCCCACTGGCTGCACCGTTAGCATGCTGCACTGTGCGAACCCACCGCCTGGCCTGCCTTTTCCTGTCCTTGCTCACCCCTGCCCTGGCCTGCGGGCATGGCTCAAAACCCGTGCCGCCAGCAACGGAGAGGACGCAGGCAGGTCCACCGCCAATCCCCAGCACCGAGTCTAACGAGGCCACAGGCGAGGCCACAGGCGAGGCCACAGGCGAGGCCACAGGCGAGGCCACAGGCGAGGCCACAGGCGAGGCCACAGGCGAGCTCGGCGAGGTGATCGAGTGGGAGTGGCTGCCAAGCCCTGAGCTCTATCCCTTTGTGGATATCGATGCACAGGTTCCGCAGGGACTGGTTGTCTTGGGCCAGCGCCCGATCCCAGTACCAGGCCCCGGCGGCGCAAAGGAGAAGAAGGGCGAGGTGCAACTTGCGTTCTACAGGAGCGAGCACAGCCTGGCCTGGTCTCGTGCCCTTCCTGCGCTTGAGGCCGATACCTATAGCGGAGCAGCCATGGTCGCCGACCCCGAGCGCGCGTACATCGCGCACTACTGGCGGGCAGCGAGCGGCTGCCAGCTCTCGGCTTTTTCACTCACCGACGGCCAGGCCTTGTGGACCGTCAACCTGGAAGGCATTGGTCCCATCGGTCACAGCAAGTACAAAAATCGGGTGCAGCTGCGACTGGTCAATGGCAAGCCAACAGTCTTCGGGCGCGAGTCGGGTGGCTCGTACATAGAGGCTCGTGATGGCAAGACCGGCAAGCCCTCCTTTCATCGTCTCTTGGACCTTCCGAGCTGGCCACCGGAGCTCGCCGAAAGCCTGTACTACGAACTCAGCCTGATGCTTGCCAAGCGCGAACGCTACCGGGTGCGCGTCGACGATTTCGTGCACCGTCATGGCATCGACAACTTCTATCCGAGTGCGCAAGCGAGAGACGCGGCCGTGCGCGAAGCGGCAAACGCGCTCGAAGGCATCGCCTTGCAGGGAGCTCACTTCAAGCTGCAGATCAAGTTCGAAAAAGCCGAGCAGGGTCTGTGGTTGCACGCCTCTCGAATCGGCCGCTAGTCGAATCGTTGCCTCAACGACAAGAAGTGCCCCTTATCTCGGCAAATGAGATCTAGTTCGTCGAGCTTTCTTGCGTCATCCGATACGTGTGCGGGCTTAACAAGCGATCGTGGGCTGTGGGTGCTCGCCGCGCCTTGTGCAAACAAGAACCACGACTTGCATCGCTTGGTCTGGGCACTGTCGAGCCGCAAATTATGCCCGAATCACTCGCGATGGGAGTGTGCCGCCACTTCATCAAATAAACGAAGCAAGAGCGACTTCCCCTAGAATCCAAGAACTGTGATACGAAATTCGCATCACGGGCGGCCTTCACTTTCCCGCCCTACTACTTCTACCTAGCATCGCTCCACGACTTCACCACACCCAACTCTTTCCCCTCTTGCCATCCCCCCACTAACCATAGAAACCCGGTCCGTTAACGGCTGAGCAAGTCCACCCAAGGTGTTTGGACTTCGACTCGCACGCAAAGGTCACGATATGCACACTGCCAAACTTTCAGGCGCACTACTATTGAGTTGTTTTGCATTGACCAATCAGACTGCCTCCGCCGATTCGCATAGCGATGGCAGCAGGCTCGCAAGCTTGGCCATGAGATCACCAAGCGCCGGCACGCTGAGCCCGTCTTGGTTCGGCCCCCGGTGGATGGGCGGGAATCTCT
>JAHEAK010000168.1 GCA_024642805.1 Kofleriaceae bacterium
TCCCACCAACGAAGCCTTCACCGCACTGGTCAGCGATCCGGCGATTCCCTCGCGCGATTGGATGAGCCTGCCCAAGCTCGGTGAGCTCTTGCGCTATCACTTGCACGCTGGTGCGATGACGCGCGCGCAGCTGGAAGAGGTAACGGCCCTGTCCACTCTCGAAGGACCGGAGATTCACGTACGCCTAACCCTCGAGGGCTTGCAACTCAATGACGGCGTTAGCTTTGAGAGCGAGGAAATCGTCGCCGACAACGGCGTCATCCACGTGCTCTCCAAGGTCCTCGTGCGCCCACTGGTGACCAGCACGAAGCGCTATGTCAGCAACAGCGATCTGCAAATCTCCGATGGCAGTGGCTTCGGCTTCGAATCTGACAGCCTGTTCATCGACAACAGCGATCTCATCCACGACCTGCGGGTCTTTGTCGAGGTCGAGCATCCCGACGTCTCGCAGCTCTACCTGTACCTGACCCACGACACCACCAACACCACCATTGAGCTGGTGACGGCGCCCGACTCTCACGGTCGCGATATCAACTTCGAGTTTGCGGACGGCGCCGAGCAAGACGCGCTCGATGATGTCGCGCGCGTCGAGGGGCCGGCCTACCCAGGCCTTAGCTATCGCCCCAAGACGCCACTTGAGAACTGGCTTGGCGAATCGCTTTTCGGCACCTGGACGCTTACGGTCTACGACACTCGACCTGATGCAGAACCTGGGCAGGAGGACGAGCCCTCGCGCCTGGTGCGCTGGGGCCTGGATGCAAGCTCCGCAGAACAGGGGCCAGCGCCGGCCCTGGTCATCGACAAACGTCGAATCGGCGACCGCATCTTCGCGAGGGGATTTTCTGAAACAGCCCAGGTGCTAGCTCGGCGAGTGGCGGGCCTCACTGGTGAGATGGAAGTGCGTGGCAATGCCGGCACGGTGCTCGCCGAGACCCGCACTCTTGCGCCCGAATACTCCTTCGGATCTCTCATCTTCGATATGCCGCCCGACGCCGAGCTTGGCTCACAGCTGGCGCAGGTCTCCGTGAAGGTTGGCGAGGTGTCGCGAGTCGTTCGCTTCGAGACCACCACCGTCGAACCAGACGCCAGCGGGATCCAGCTCCTGGCGCACATGCCCTTGCCCCGTTTGGGGGCCGACGGCGCCGCTGGTAACGACATCTGGGGTTGGACCGATCCAGTGAGTGGAGCGGAGATTGCGCTGGTCGGGACCTCGACAGGCACGTCCTTCGTCGATGTCAGCATCCCTGAGAGTCCGGTGCTGCTCGGCGTCTTGCCAACGGCAACCTATGTGAGTGATTGGCGTGACATCAAAGTCTACCAAGATCATGCCTACATCGTCAGCGAGGCCGAGGACCATGGCTTACAGGTCTTTGATCTGCGACAGCTGCGCGGCATCGAAGGGCCTCAGAGTTTTGCGGAGAGTGCCCATAGTGATGCCTTCGGCAACGCTCACAACATCGCCATCAACGAGACCACCGGCTTTGCCTATGTCGTAGGTAGCAACTATCCCGGCTGCCACGGCGGCTTGCTCATGTTCGACATCTCGACGCCACTCGATCCGCAAGTCGTGGGCTGTTTCTCTGGTGGCGTGCCAGCCGGCCAGGTTGCCGGTCCCGACTTTCCAAACGAGGTCTACGTGCACGATGTGCAGTGTGTGAGCTACATCGGTCCTGACCCGGATCATCAGGGCGAGGAAATTTGTCTCAGCTCCGACGAGACGACACTGGGTATCGAGAACGTCAGCGACAAGGGCAATCCGCAGCAGGTTGCGCGGGTGAGCTATGCAGGCGTTGGCTACACCCACCAGGGCTGGCTCACCGACGACCACCAGTACTTCATTCTCAATGATGAGTTCGACGAGTGGGACTCGGAGATCAATACCCGCACCTACGTTTGGGACGTTCGGGATCTGGATGCACCCATCCTCGTGGGCAGCATCGACAACCCACGCGACGCCATTGGCCACAATGCCTATATCAAGGGCAACGTGGCCTACCAGGCCAACTACACCAGTGGTCTGCGACTGATGGACATCAGCGAGATCGCCAGCAGCACAGGCGCGGAGATGGCCTACTACGACACCTATCCCGATGACGACCTCATGCACGGAGCCAGCACGCGCTGCATGGCGCACCACCCCGAGGGCAGCACCGGCTCCAATTGCGGCGTCGCCTCCTTTCAGGGCGCTTGGAGCAATTACCCCTTCTTTGCAAGCGGCACCATCGTGGTGAGCGACATCGATCGCGGATTGTTCGTGCTGCGGGCCAATTAACCCGCTCGCACGCATGGGACGGAGATGGGCTCCGGAGGCTATGATCGTGAGGTGAGTAGGTCGGTGGAGGCGCGCACGCTGCGCCACAAGCAAGTTCGCCGCGTGCTCATCATCGAGTTGCTCCTCAACATCCTCGTCGGCGCCAGCAAAGCCGTCTACGGGGTCTTGACCGGCAACCTCACCATCACCGCGGATGCCGTCCACTCCGCTACCGACGCCGGAGCCAATATCGTTGGCTTCTTCGTGCTCCACAAGAGTGGCCAGCCTGCTGATCGCGAGCACCCCTATGGTCATCGCAAGTTCGAGGTGCTAGGCGCGGCGGCCTTGGGCCTGGCGGTTGGAGCTCTCGGCATCAATCTCGGTGTCGCGGCCTTGCGCTCGCTCGCCGATCCGCACGATGCGCCGAGCACGGACGCGCTGGGACTCCTCATCATCCTCGGCACCCTCGTCGTCAACATCTTCGTCGCACGCTACGAGGCACGCAAGGCGCGCGAGCTCGACAGCAAGTTTCTGGCGGCCGATGCAGCGCACACGGCCAGCGACGTGTTGGTGACCATGGCGGTCTTGGCAAGCTATGGCGCCAGCCACATCGGAATCGGCTGGGCCGACGATGTTGGCGCACTCGTGCTCGTCGTCGTGATCATGCGGGTGGCGTGGACGGTGCTTCGCGACAACCTGGGGATTCTAGTCGATCAGCGGCAAATCGACGAGGTGACGATTCTGGAGCTGGTGATGGCCATTGACGGCGTGGAGAGCTGCCATCGCATTCGCTCGCACGGTATGCCCGACGAAGTCATCGTCGACCTGCACGTTCAGGCCGATGGTGACATCACGCTCTCCGAGAGCCATCGCATTGCCCACCTGGTCGAGGCCACGTTGCGAACGGAGATTCCGCTCATCGTCGACGTGACCGTTCACATGGAACCCGCGGGCGATCCGATCGAGAAGATCTAGACGCTCTGAGCGCAGCAAGCGGGTTGTCGCCGGTAGCGAGCCGCGAGCACGTGGACCGCGAGAATACGCTCACGCCCGTTGTAAAGCACCCATCGTTTTCTTCGTGGGGCCAGCTTCACTGCGGGCTTGCCGCCGGCACGGCCCTTGCTCGTTTCCAAGGGGTGCCTGGCTTGCCCGAGAGTGGGTGCAGGGCACAAGGAAGGTTGGCAGGAGGTACGTGCCATGAGAGTTAGAACAGCAATGAGCAAACCAGCGCGGAGCGTGGCGCCACTCGACACGCTCGTGCACGCGCGTGAGTTGATGCTGTGGGGGAAGATCAGACATTTGGTTGTTATCTCGGGAGGCGAGCTGGTGGGGCTGCTTTCCGAACGAGACATAGCCGAGCATCAGGCCCGTCGTGGTGAGAGCATCTTCAGCAGTCCTGGCGATACCGTCTCCATGGCCATGGAAGAGCATGTCGAGACAATTGGTCCCGACGAAGAGCTTGCCGTGGCCGCACGTCGGATGGCCGGGCGCAAGATTGGCTGTTTGCCGGTGCTCCTCGATGGCGAGGTGATCGGCATGTTGACCACGACAGACATCCTGGCGGCTGCTGCATCGCGGGACATCATTGCTCGCTCTCGCAGAAGTCCCCTCGTCAAAGATGCGATGAGCACCAACCCAAAAACGATTCACCAAAGTGACTCCCTGCTCGATGCCGTCGCCCGCATGCAGCAGTACCAGATTCGCCACTTGCCGGTGGTCAGCAGCCAGGGGCAGGTCCGTGGCATGATTTCGGATCTGGACCTGCGCACGGCCTTTGGAAATCCACGGGATGCCCTCGAGCAGCTTTCCACCGCCAATGAGCTTTTGAAGGTCCGCGACTGGATGTCGAGCCCAGCTGTCACGGTCTCGCCCGGCGAGCTGTGCGTGGTCGCTGCCAGGCTCTTTGCGACCAGCTCGATAAGCGCGTTGCCGGTGGTGGATCTCGACGAGCGCCTGGTAGGCATCTTGTCCTACGTCGACGTTCTGCGGGCCCTTGCGGACTATGCGGAGCAAGCTGCCTAGGCTCTTCGCGGAGCAAGTCGCTTAGGCTCTTTGCGGTTCAAGCCGCCTAGGCTCTTCGCGGAGTTCTTCACTAGCGTGGCGCGCGTGACCCCAGGGTGACCTCAGGGGCCGATTCGATGAGCTGCTCGCGCGCGCGTAGGGTCCCTGTCCGCTATTGGGGCACCTGCTGGGGCTCCTGTTCTGGTCCTTGTTCGGGCACTTGGCCTGGCGCAGCGCCTTGCGGCGGAAGCCCTTCGGGAGCTTCGCGGCGCGGTGTAGGTTGCTGCGGCGCGACCTCGGGGGGCAGGGCGTCAGGCGCAAGCCGCCGAGGTGCCACCTCACGCGGCGAAGGTGCTTGCCGACGAGCCTCTTTCATGGCCACCCAGTGATCGGTTGCGGCGTTGGCGGCTGTGCGCTTCTCCTGCCTGCGATCCAGTGCGGACCGAGCTTGCGCCATTCGATCTTGCAGCTGCGCCTCGTACTTACTCAAGGCAAAACCCTTGGGCTGGATGTGATGTGCCTGGGCCAGGCGTGCCTTCTCGAGCTCGAAGTTGGCCTCCATGGCTCGCTCGTGGGCCTTGCGATAGCTCACCTCTGCTTTGAGAAAGGAGCGCTCGGCCTTGACCTTGTCCAGCTGCGCCTGTGCTTCGTTGACTCGTGCCATCGCTGCGCCGACGCCAATTTCGGCCGAGCGGATGTCGATCGTGTTGGCGCGACTCTGTGCCGAGCGCAGACGCGCTTGTGCCGCTCGCCTGGCATAAGCGGCTTCCTGCTTCTGAAAGCGTGCCACCTCTAGACTGCTGGCGGACTGGTCGTAGAGCGCGCGAGCTCGTGCGTGTTCGCGGCGAGCAAGTGCGATTTGTTCTTCTGCCTCGATGACCGAGCGCTGCTCCGTGATGGAGATGCCGAGGATGTATCTGTCCTCGAGATGTGTTTTCAAAGGCCCGGTGTTGCGCTGCTCGCCACCACCGCAGCCCGCAAGAAGTGTGATGAGCAGCAGCGAGCGCAAACAGCTCCTGCGAGAATTGGGATGGATCTTAGCTGGCAGCACCTTGGTCTCCTCTACGCGAGGCGATGGCGAGGAGCGTGAGCATGTCGACAAGGCAGGCTCGCGCAGTCTGGCTATGGACCTCCACGTCCTCGCTGGGTTTGCAGCTATCTTCGTGCACCAGCTATGCCAGAGGCCAGGGCCAGTCACCTGGCTGCACTGGCCTCAATCGACGAATTCGCTGTCGGGAGAATTGTCGCCATCCCCCGAAGAAGCCCGTGCTCGACCCGAAGGCTGCCTGCCTACGCGGCTCAGCACGCTGGTAAGCTCCGCGCCAAGATAGAAAATGATCGCCGAGTAATAGATCCAAAGCAGGAAGGCAATCACGGAGCCAGCTGCCCCGTAACTCGAGGTAAGCGAGGCCTTCGCCAAATACAGGCGAATTAGGTACTGGCCCAGGACGAAGAGTAGGGAGGTGAATAGAGCTCCTCCCCACACCTTTCGCCATGTGATGGAGGTGCTAGGCAAGAGCTTGAAGATAGCCGCAAAAAAGCCAGTGAACAGGGCGAGCGAACCAAGATGCTGCAACAAGAGCCAGACGCCGTCACCGAGAGGCGAGGTGCTGCGGACGAAACTGGCCAGCAGGCCTACCAACGCGGCGATGGCAACCGAGAGCATCAGCAACATGGCAATGGCGAAAATGATCGCTGCCGACACGATGCGTCTGCGCACGAAGCCGCGAATCTGATCGGCCTCCTCTACCTTCCAGACCATGTTGAGGCCACTTTGCAACTCGGCAAAAGCCGCGGTTGCTCCAAAGACCAGGACCACGAAGCCAAGTACGGTAGCGAGCCCCGCGCTTCCGCTCTCACTCGAGTTCTCCATCACGGTGAGCATGAACTCAGCCGCCTGGGCTCCCGCAAGCTCTGTGAGGTAGCGAGCGACCTCGGCTCGAGCTGGAGCGGTGTCCCAAAGGATGCCGGCCAGCGCGAGAGCAAAAATCAAGGTCGGCGCCAATGAGAGCACCGAGTAAAACGCCAGCGAGGCACTGAGGCGCAAGCCATCGTCGCTGATGTACTCATCGAGGGTCTGCTTGGCGACTCGGCCAATGTAAGAGCCCGTGCTCATGCGCTGCCTCTGCGATCGCATGATAGCGAACGAGCGCTGAACCGCACGCTAGCAAGCGCGCATATTTAGCAGCCGCCGCAGCGCCCATCTCAGTCTTGGATACACAGGCGAAGTTGCACGGCATCGACCGGCCTCATCCGGCCAACACCGTGCTTCGCCCACTCTTCTTGCCAAGCGCGTGGCCTAGAACTCGTAGCCCGCGGTCAGTTGCGCCTGCCAGGTGTGGAGGTCGGCCTTCTCCGAGGTGGCCGATCTGGCTATGAGGTCGTCATTGAACGCCGCGCGAAAGATGCCGCGACCATCGATGACCAGACCCTCGTAGCGATACGCGACGCCTGCTCCTACTGGAATTTCGGTGACGTCATCATTTTTGGCGACACTGGAGGTATTCCGATTGGAGTTGACGATCGAGTAGTGCCTCCAGCCAACGCCTGCCATGACATAGGGCTGCCACTCTTCCTTGAGCAGGTTCACCCGCGCCAGAGCTTCAATGCCGTTGGACAGGAGCACGGCATTGTTGTCGAGTCCCAGTGCATCCACTGGCGTTGCAGCGCCCATGTATGCGGCCTCGACTGCGATGTCTTCTCGCGTTCCAAACACAAGCCTTGCGTCCCACGCACCGCCTACGGTGGCGAAGTCGCGCATTGCGTTGTCGATGAAGCCGACGACGCCGCCTCCGACGCTCACACTCGCGCCATAGGTGGAGTAGATCTCAGGCGCGTGGGCACCGTACGCTCTCTCCGCTTGTGCGGTGGCGGGCACCGACAGAAGTGCAGTTCCCAAGATTCCCAATAAATATCCTTTGTAGCTCATGACCTATCTCCTTGTGGGTTTGCAAGCATCGAGAGCACGCTGCATGCCAATCTAGGAGACGCTGGCTTCGGCCTATTAGAAGCCTTTCCGAGGGGGCTACACGCCATTTCTCGCGATCACGAGGGATTTGTCTCGTCGTTGTAGGCCAATGAGCGACAAGCGCACCGCGGTGCGGGATAGACCCTCTGCTGGTGGCGAGTTCTGTCAAACGAGTTGGAGAAAGACGCATCGCTTGTCCGATCTCTTCATGACGCTGGCTTGCCGTGTGCACCGATGAAATTGCACGAACGAGCTCTGTGTTATCGAGGGGAGGGCTCGCGTACTGCGTCATGTGGCAAGCGTGCAGCGGGGGCTGCGCCTGTCGAGTCTATTCGCGTCCACACTCAAGTAGGAGTCGTGATGTACAGTCATGCGCCGAGTAAGAGTTATACCTATCTAAGAGATGCAGCCAGGCCGCCTGGCGATGTCAGCGAGCGCCGCGTCGCCCGGCGAGTCGCGCAGGCCCAACTCCTCGAGCTCTACGCTCCAGGGCTGTCGGCCTTCTATCGTGGCTACCTGACCAACGTGTCCCAATATGGGGCCTACCTGGAGACCGAGGTGACGCTGCCACTACTCACAGATGTTCTGATGGAGTTCCGAGCTCGACGCTATCGAGGTCAGGTGTGTCGCGTGCACTGGAGAGCACCCGAGGAGCGAAGTCTTCGGAGCTGTGGCATGGCGCTTCGCTTCGACGAAGACATCTTGGAAGCATCCGTCCCCACTCGAGACGTCTCTACCCGCAAGTGCGCCACGAGGCGCTAGCTCGTGGCGCTTGTGCCGACCAGCACTAGGGTAAAGGCCGGCGCTAAAGGCCGGCGAGCGAGCTTGCCGCCTAGCGGCTCCAGCCCGTGTGCTCAACGTGCTTGCGCGCGCGCAGCTTCATCTCATCAATGGTTCCAGCGGACCAAAGGAGCTTGAGTTGCGTTGGCAGGGTGCTGCGGATATCCGCAAGCTCGCCCTCGGTCACGTGCAACGACAGGGTCCTGAACACGGCCCATGCGACCGACTCAGGATCGAGAGAAGAGTTGGCGGGTAGACCATTGCGAACGTAGTCGAGGAAGTCATCTAGATGGCGCAGGCGAACCGGTTTGCCGGTCGGATGCCAGCCCTCGTAGTAGAGGCCGCGGAGCAGCATCGGCAGCTGCGCGCCCAGTTCGGCAGCCTCTTCGATGGTCAGGCGGTCTCGAAGGGCGTGGAGACCCGCCCGAAGAGCGACATAGGCTTCGCGCGCATCGCTTGCATGCAAAAGCTCCTGCAGCTCGCCCAACCAGATGTTGCTCTTCTGGATTGTCTTGGCAAAAATAGTTTCGTTGTGTGTGGCCATGGCGCGATGCGAATGCAAGTTGCAATCCGTTTGCGCTAGCCACCGCCGCCGGCAGTCACTCGTGTTGTCTCTTGCCGCGCGCCAGGTGCGACGCTAGCCGTCCACGTGAAGCCTCGAGCGCACGCTCTTGGCATCCTGAACCGCGAGCTCTTGCAGAACCGTAGCGATGAGCAGTCCCAAGGTGTAATCCTCTACGGTTCGTAGGGATTCCTCTAACCAACCAAGTAGTTTGTTGCGCACTCCCGCATCTTTGTTAGCGACCATTCCGAGTGAGCTTTGGAAGTCTCGTGCCAACCGGGGGTGACGAGCTAGGGCTGCTCCGCTACAGATCTTTTTCAGCGTGTGCCGGGTCGAGGGCAGCGATTGGGCCCGCATGAGATCGGGCAAAAAACCTCGCTTGCGAGGGTTTTCTAGTGAGCTGGTTCGAGGCGGTAGCAGGAAGATGCGAGTCCTCTGGCATGAGCATTGCTCGTCTCCACCGCA
>JAHEAK010000169.1 GCA_024642805.1 Kofleriaceae bacterium
TCAGCGCCGGTGGCCGCCACCGAGATGAGCGCGCAAGGGATCCATGCGATGGCCCTCTATCGCGTCGCCAGCGCGGAGCTGCCCGAAGTCCTGCTGGCCTTGGATGCCGGTGTACTTCGCTTGCGTGATCAAACGACGCAGCGATCCATCGCGGCTGGCTTCGATGTCGAATTGGTTGACGCGCAAGATGGCGTCACGTGGTTGGCGGGTGGTGCCCAGCTGGCAATGGTCGAGCCTGGC
This sequence comes from Kofleriaceae bacterium, assembly GCA_024642805.1. GTDB lineage: Bacteria > Myxococcota_A > Polyangia > Haliangiales > Haliangiaceae > NORP324. Next base: position 241 of record JAHEAK010000169.1, read on the forward strand.
AGTACCTCTGCCTCCACCACTTTCGCGATGCCTGCAGGGACCCAGGTGAGCGCACTGGAAATCGGTTTTGACGACAGTGTCTTTGTCGCCGATGCCCAGGCCAACCGCATCTACTGGCTGCACAAGGGCGAGCTCGAGATCATCAGCGAGGGAGAAGCGCTCGCGCATCCCAGGGCGCTGCTTCTCAATGGCGGCACCTTGGTGGTGGCTGGCGACAATGGCCTCTACGGTGTGTCATTGACGAGCGGTGAGCACACGACTCTCAGCAGCACCAGTGGCGTCGTGAGTCTTGCCTTTGATCACCTGGGCTACATCATCGCCGCCGACGGACAGGGAAATGTCACCCAGTTGCAAACGGATGGGACGGTGCGGCCCCTGCATCAAGCAGATGCCGCGATCGAGGGCATCGCCTTTGACGAGGACACGCGAACGCTCTATGTCGCAACGTCCACGAAGGTCGACAAGCTCGACTACTTGAAACTGACGGGTGAGGATGCACAGCTGTGGGCCAGCCGCGATCGCAGGCCCATGCGCATGGTCGCCAAGAATGGCATGATCCTCGCTGGTGCTGAATACTGGCCTTCCCACGGCAAGGTCAACGTCGAGTATCCCGACGACATCTTGTGGGGCTTCTACCCATCTCCAGAACAAGTCGTAGAGGGAGCGAACTCGCCGGTTGCGCCTCCGGCCGCGGCCACGCGCTGCGCCGAAGAATCCTTTGCGGCCCTGATGAAGTACTTCGATTCCAAACCGGCGGCCTTTGCACAAGCTCGTCAGGCGACCGGCTATTCCAATCGCTTCTATTTGTGGGTAAACGACTACTCGGATGCGGCCGCGGACTTCCCGCACGAGATTCGCATGAACAAGTTTTGGTACTGGCAGCGCAGCCCGGCGGTCAAAGGTCGTGTGCCTGGATTCTGGAAGTGGGAAACAACCCTTTTGCAGGACGGTCGCTGTTTGTGGCCACAGCCCGAGCAAATCACCGAATACCTGGCTGAGAAGATCGCCAGCTCGGCCGATGCCCAGGCGACGCCGGCAAAGTGAGTCGTCGTCGCGCCTGGCACTTCGTCAGATGGCGCATCGCTAACCGCCATTCTCGGCTGGCGCGCTGACTTTGCGCCCATCACGCGGGAAAGGCCTGCCTGCAGCGGCACGGAGGTTGCTTTGCAGGCCAGCCATGACGTTCAGCCGACCCCTCACGCCCCTGCTATTGCTCAGCGCCGTTGCGGCTGCCTGTGGAGGCCAACAAAACAAACCAACACCGACCGAGTCCCCTGAAGCGATCACGGCCGGTATGCACCGTCACTTCGATGACGTAAACCAGATCCAGACGTCCCTCATTTCTGGTGATTTGCCAGGGGCGCGTCGCCTGGCAGGGCAATTGCGAGCAGGCTTCTCAGGCCCCATGCCCGCTGGCTGGAAACCCTTCGTCGAGCGAACCATCGCCTCGGCCGAGATGATGGAGGCCAGCGACAACATCGAGATGGCAGCGCACATCGCAGGCACCATGGCGGGAACCTGCGGTGCCTGTCACGAGGAGCAAGGTCTGGAAGTTCTGCAAGAGGACGGGACCTCGCCGAGCGAAGACGACTTCATGCGCCGACATCGCTGGGCCAGTGAACAGCTGTGGAACGGAATCATCGGCCCCTCCGACAGTGCGTGGCAGGCAGGCGCAGCTGTCTTGCGCGATTCCAAGTTCACGGCCGCGGAGGTGGAGGACTACATCGTGACGACGCCAGAAATCGAAGAACTCATTGCCAAGATGCAAGCGAGCTCGGAAGAGGCGCAGTCCACGGTCAAGCCTGAAGAGCGCCAGCGTCTATACGGCAATCTCCTCGCTGGCTGCGCCCTGTGCCACAGCAAGATGTTGCAAGAGCACGACTAGCGCTTGTCGACCAGCTCGGGAAAGGGCTCGGGAAAGGGCTCGGTGGCCGGCCAGGCTATCGGCCGCGCTTCGCAGGTGGGCTCGCCCCACTTGCCGGGATTCCCTACGGAGTGCAGGAATCGGCGACAGCCTCAGGCGATCGACGCCGGCATAGAAAGTCCTTTGATGACAGTCATGTAGACGCTTGGATGGCCGCCGGCCAATTGGGCACTGATTTCGCAGTGCCAGGGACCATGCCTGTTCGCAAGTCCTCCGCGCTCCTGTCAATCTGCGCCTGGCTGGCCCTCTCGGGGCTGGCCTTTTCCGCGATGGCCTGCTCGGGCGGCGAGAGTGAAGACCTTGGCGCCGACGCCGGCATTGGCCCCGACGCTGCGCTCGATGCCGGGCCAAGCTACGCGGACGGCGATTGGCTCTTCGAAGAAGATCGAGTCATCGAGGTGGTGATCGATCTGCCAGCAGCAAGCTGGGATGAGTTGCGCCTGGCCACGCGCAACATCCTCGATGTCTTTGGTGACAACTGCGCGTTGGCACCAGCGCCGGAAGCCTTCTTCTATGTATCGGGCAGCGTCAGTATCGAGGGCGAGCTTCTCGAAAACGTCGGCATGCGCAAGAAGGGCTTCCTTGGTTCGCTCGATACCAACAAGCCATCGATCAAGATCAAGACCGATGAGTATGTCGTCGGCCAGAAGCTGAGCGGCCTGAGTCGTTTCACCCTCAACAACACCGTGCAGGACCCCTCCTACATGAATCAGTGCTTGGGGTACAAACTCTTCCGTAGCGCAGGCGTGCCAGCGCCTCGCTGTAACTTCGCCCACGTGACGGTCAACGGTGAAGACATGGGCCTGTATACCCACGTCGAGGACGTCAAGAAGCCCTTCTTGCGCAACCATTTCGACAGCGATGAGGGCAATCTCTACGAAGGCACCATTAGCGATTTTCGAAGTGGCTGGACGGGCACATTTGAGAAGAAGACCAACGAGATCGAGGTAGCTATGCCCGAGATCGACGCGCTCTCCGACGCACTCGCGCTTGATGGCGATGCTATGCGAGCCGCACTCGATCCCATCCTCGACGTCGATGAGTTCATGCGCTTTTGGGCCGTCGAGACCCTCATCGCACACGGCGATGGCTACTCGGGAAACAACAACAACTTTTTCGTCTACGCGGATCCAAGCACCGGCAAGATGTCCTTCTTGCCGTGGGGCGCCGACCAACTCTTTCACGACGCAGCGGGCAGTCGCTCGGCCGCTCGCACGCGATCCATCTTGCCCCGCAAGCTCTTCCTGCACAGCACCAGTCGCAGCCAATACATTGCCGCCATGGAGGACATCCTCGACCAGGTCTGGGACGAGGACGAGGTGCTGGCCGAGGTTGCCAGGATGGAGAGCTTGTTGCGCCCGCTAGTGCTCGATGATGAGCTGAGCGCATTTGACGAGGAGGTGGCCAGCCTGCGCAGCAGCGTTACCGGTCGCGAGGCCGAGGTGCGCGCCAAACTGCAAGGCCTGAGTGCCGCCGACAGCGAAGCTCTGATGGAGCCCCTGTGTTTTGCCAAGGACGGCAGCATCACGGGCAACTTTTCGACCACATGGACCACGCAGGGAACGGCGGATTTGAATGTTGTGCTTGCCGGTGAAACTCTTAATTATACCTTGCAGACCTCCGTGGCCGGGCCAGATGGCAATACCGAAGGGCAGGGCGTGATTGGCGTCTTTGGCGACTTCGCCGATGGCAGCAGGACTCTCGTCTATCTGCCCCTGCCTGTCGGCGACGTGGCGCCAGGCACGATCGCCATCGACAACGGAGCAATCTTGTTCTACCCACCCGGTTCTGACACCTTCAATCGAGTCGAATTCGTGGCCGGCACGCTGACTCTCGACCAGGCAAGCACCAGCCCAGGACAGCCAGTGGTTGGCAGTCTCGATTTCGATGTCTGGAAGTCGCCCTTCCTCTAGCGCCAGGCCGCGCTGATGAGCGCCTGCAGGCGCTCGGGGTCGGTTGCCGAGGTCTTGCACATAAAGCCGCTCTTGTGAGCAAAGTGCACATTGGGCTCGCCCTCGACCCGCGAGAAGTCCAGGCGCGGATGATCTTCGTAGCGACCGATGCCGTAGCCAGCGCCGCGACGATCGGGATAGATGCTGACGGCGATGCCCGCGTCAGCACGCTCGGCGCGGATGTAGTTGGCGAGCGCCGTGCTCGGTTCATCGGTCTCGGGATCCGTTCGGGGCAAAAAGACGGCCGCAATGCGATCGGGGCCGGCGGCAATCGACCAGTGCTCGACCTGGCTGGCGACAAAATCGATGCGCTCGCGAGCCACGCGCAAGTAGTCGAGCAAGTCCTGGCCAACCATGCGCATGAATTCGTACAAGGTGTCGCCGGCGGCAAGCTCAGTGTGCTGTGCAAAGCGCCTAAGCAGCGTGATGTCGATCGGCGAATTGAGCTGCGAGATGGCTTGCCGGGGCACGCCAAGCCACTCGGCGGTCTTGTTGGGGCCGCGAGAGTCGAACCATTCTGCTGGTTCCAGCCAATCACAAAAGGTCTTGGCGTCTTGGTATAGACCTAGCTCTTCGAGCACGAGGCTGAGCGCGCAGGTCGGCGCGTGCTCACGGGGAAAATGGTGGTGGTCGAAGTTGTGCAGATGAGGTGCATGCATCCCGCCGACGTCGACGATGGCGATGCCCGGATCTGAGAGTTCTTCGGGCGTCGGGTCGCGCCTCTCGATGGGGGCTCCGTGCTTTGCGACGAGCACGCAGACCGCAAGGAGATCGTCTTTGTGGGCGCCGCCCGGGTGAGTGATGATCCTTCGCACCATGGAGGCAATCTACCCGCTGGTCCACGGCGGGCCAAACCGCGCCGGCGATAAAGCTCTGAGTGCCCTCGAGGCCCACGTTCGAAGTCTTGCGCTCAGGGTCTTGCGCTCAGGGTCTTGCGCTCAGGGTCTTGCGCTCAGGGTCTTGCGCTCAGGGTCTTGCGCTCAGGGTCTTGCGCTCAGGGGGGGGCACTGGCGGCTTTCTGCCCGCTTTGCTAGCAGACTTTCCCTTGCTCGCCGCAGGGCCTAGAGTCATGGCCGTGAGGACATTGGCCGAGCGCGCACGAACGTGTCTTGCGCCCTCGCGGCTGTCACCGCCCTGTCACACGAATGGAGTACATCAGTCGCAGTGTCCGCACTCATTGTCATAGTCGAGGACGAAACCGATCTGGTCGTCAACCTGGAGTACAACCTGAGGCGCGAGGGCTATCAGACCAAGAGCGCGCAGACGGGTGTGGCGGCGCTCAACTTGCTGGCACAGGATCCGGTTCCCGACCTGGTGCTGCTCGATGTGATGTTGCCTCATTTGTCGGGGATCGAAATCTGTCGGAACTTGCGACTCGACGAGCGCACGCGTCACGTGCCGGTGCTCATGCTGACCGCCAAGGGCGAAGAGATCGATCGTGTGGTCGGCTTCGAGGTCGGCGCCGACGACTACGTACTCAAGCCCTTCTCGGTTCGCGAGCTTATGTTGCGAATTCGCGCCATCCTGCGCCGCTCCGAACCGGTCGCCAGCGAAGGCGGCGAGATCACTTTCGGTGTGGTCAAAGTGGATAGCGACAGTCATCGCGCCTGGGTCGAAGGCAAGGAGGTCGTGCTCACCGCGCTCGAGTTCCGACTGCTCATGACTTTCTTAGATCGACGAGGACGCGTACAGACGCGCGAGGTCTTGCTCAGTGACGTGTGGGGCATCGATGCCGATGTCACCACCCGCACGGTGGATACCCACGTCAAACGCTTGCGACAGAAGCTCGGGGCCGCTGGCGAATATGTCGAGACCCTGCGCGGTGTCGGCTACCGATGGCGCGCCCAGCCCGACGAGGTCGGCGCTTGACCTTAGAGCTAGGTGTGCGCGGCAAGCTCTTTGCCGTGTCCTTGCTGCTCATTACGGTTGTGGGGCTCGGCAGCGGGCTCTACTTGCAACAGGTCCTGCGCGGCTGGCTAGAGGCGCGCATCGAGGCCGAGCTATTGCGCGATGCCCAGATCGCACGCGCGCTGCTCGAAGTCGCGGATCCCGAGTTCACTGTCAATGCCATGGATCCTCTGGCCAAGCGCCTTGCCGATTCTAGTGGCGCCAGCATTTCGGTCATGTCGGGGCGCGGCGAGGTGCTCGGCAACTCGCTCGTCAAGCGCTGGTCGGTTGGCAACTCCGAAAATCAGTCTGCCTACTCCGAGGTCAAGCGAGCACTGGCTCATGAAAACGGCGTGTCTCGCCGCTACAGCACCACCGTCGGCGCCGAGATGCTCAACGTCGCGGTGCCCTTTGATACCTCGAGGGGTGCAGGAGTCGTGCGCGTGGCCATGCCCCTCTCGGAGGTCGACGAGGCCGTGGCTCGCCTTCGCTTGCTCTTGGGCGTCGCTGGCCTGGTTGGGCTTGGCCTGTCAATCTTCATGAGTGGCCTGGCGTCGCAGTTGGCCACCCGTGCCATGCGCGGTCTGGTCGATAGCGCCCGACAGATCGCGAGCGGGGAGGGGATTCGCCGGTTGCACGTGCCATCGACCGACGAGCTTGGTCGCCTGGCGGGCACCTTCAACGAGGTGGTTGGAGAGCTCGACCAGACGGTGCGAGTGCTGGCCGACGAACGCGATCACCTCGAGACTATTCTCGACAGTATGAGCGAGGGCGTCTTAGCCCTCGACACCTCGCATCACATCACCAGGGTAAATCGCGCCGCCCTCGAGCTTCTGGCCGTCAAGGAGCCGGTCTCCGGTGCTCCTCTGCTCGAGACCATCCGCGTTCCCGAGCTTATCGAGCTGGTCACGAGCGAATCGGCCCCTCGTGGCCAGACGGCCGAGTTTGCCTTGCCAGGTGCGCGCTTCGTACAAGCCCACTCCGCGCCGCTGCGCACCGGCGGCTGTGTGGTCGTGATGCGCGACGTGACCCGCACCCGCCAGCTCGAGGCCACTCGCCGAGACTTTGTTGCCAACGTGTCCCACGAGCTGCGGACCCCCGTTAGTGTGATTCGGGCCAATGCCGAAACCCTCTCCGACGGGGCCATCAACGATCCTGAGAGCGCGCCGGTCTTCCTTGCAGCGCTTTCTCGCAATGCCGATCGACTGGCGCACATTCTCTCGGACCTTCTTGGACTGGCCAGCATGGAAGCAGGTGAGTACGAGCTCAAGAAGGAGACGGTGGATGTGCAGGCAATCGGTGCTCGCGTGATCTCCAGCCTGACATCGGCCGCCGACGCCAAAGAACTCACCCTCAAAAATGAACTCGCCGCGGGCACGATGGCATGGGCCGATGCCCACGCCGTCGAGCAAGTCTTAACCAACCTCCTTGAGAACGCGGTGAGATACAGCGACAAGGGCGGCGCGGTTAGCTTGCGCGGCCTCGAGCGCGCTGGCGGCTTTCGGATCGAAGTCGTGGATGACGGCCCCGGCGTGAGCGCGCCGCATCGCGAGCGAGTCTTCGAGAGATTCTATCGCGTCGATCCGGGACGCTCGCGCGAAATGGGCGGCACGGGCCTGGGGCTATCCATCGTCAAGCACCTGGTCGAGGCCATGAAGGGCCGGGTGGGTGTCGATCCTCGTGAGCCGCGCGGCTCGGTATTCTGGTTCACGCTGCCGAGAGCCTGAGCGTCCCGTGCTGACAGCCTGCGTGGGGCCTTGCCTCGGCTGAGCCTTCGATCCCCGCGGCCAGCGCTGGTTGCGCAGCCAGGCTCCTGCAAGATTACCTTCGCGTTTCGCAACTGTCACTCTCGCGACACTTTGGTCGTGGAATGTGCCCCTCGTAACCGGGCTCCACTTGAGCTCACCTACTTGGAGTAGACAGATGACCAAACGAACAAATCGTACCCTCGCCATTGCCGGAGCCGTCCTTCTGAACGGCTCAATCGCTTTCGCCCAAGAGACACCAGCAGCGCCCACCCCAGCGCCCTCCCCAGCGCCTACCGCCTCCGCCGACGCCCTTGCCGAGCAGCCAGAGCTCTCCGGCGAGCAGCCCGTCGAAAGCACCATGCCCGAAGCGGCCGTCGCCGAGCAGAGCATCGAGCCCGCCGTTTCCGAGGCAAGCGCGGAGCCAGCCGCCCCCGCCGCGCTCACCGGCTACAAGAAGGGTTTCTTTATCAGCTCGGAAGACGGCCTCTTCGACGTGCACATTCAACAGCGCGTGCAGACTCGCTTCGTCTTCGAAGCTCCCGACTCTGGCGACAATGAGCATGCACTGTCGATTGCGCGCGCGCGATTGACCTTCGCTGGTCACGCCTTCACCAAGGGTCTCAGCTACAAGTTTCAGACCGATCTCGGCAAGGGCTTCGTCGACCTCAAAGACTTCTACGGCGACTATGAGCTCTCCCCCAACGTGGTCCTGCGCGCTGGCCAATTCAAACGGCCTTTCTCGCGCCAGCAGATCACCTCTAGCGGCAGCCAGGAGCTGGTCGACCGCTCGATCACAGACAAGTTCTTTGGCGGTGGTCGCGACATCGGCGTGATGCTGCACAACGAATACGAGCACTCCCCCGAAATCGAGTGGGCCGTCGGCGTATTCAACGGCACCGGCGACAAGCCACACTTCTCGGGTGCGGTCGTCGTCGATCCCATGACCGGTGAGGGCAGTGTCACCGGTGGCTCCTTCAGCAACGTCCCCACCCAGATGCATCCAGCTGTGGTTGCTCGTGTTGGCTACAATCACAATGGCATCAAGGGCTACAGCGAAGCCGACCTCGAAGGCGGACCGATGCGCATGGGCGTCGCCGCCAGCACCCTGGTCGACCTGGATGCCGATAACGACGACAAGTCGGGTATCCGCGCGCAAGCCGACTACGTGGTCAAAGCCGAGGGCTTCTCGACGACCGGTGGCGTCTACATGTCGACGGCACAGAAGGGCACCGCATTCTCGGATCAGGACTACGCCGCTCTCGGTTTCCAC
>JAHEAK010000805.1 GCA_024642805.1 Kofleriaceae bacterium
CACCGCCACCAGCGCTCAGCCCTGCCTGGGTGCGAATGCTGTCCTTCTCCTTGCTGGAGAGGCCGCGCACTTTGAGAAGCGAATCGATGAAGAAGCGCAGGCCGCTGCTGGTTGGAACTCGCCCCGCTGAGGTGTGTGGTTGCTCGAGCAGGCCGGCCTCTTCCAGGTCGGCCATGACGTTGCGGACCGTGGCTGGTGAGAGTTCGATGCCATGCCTGCGCGTGATCTTGCGCGAGCCAACCGCCTCCCCCGTGTTGAGGTACTCAGAAACGACCGCGTGAAGAATCTTGCGTGACCTGTGGTTGATTTCCGACATCGAGCAAACAGCCTGATCGAGCGACAAACTGGGCGTACGAGGCGACTAGCCAGTGCCTAGTGTAAAGCTAACCGATGCCGAGGCGACCAATGAGCTGATTATTGTATAAAAATCCCCGAAGAGTTGGCACGAGGCGGCCATCCTTGCGCTCGACAAGGCCTTCGCGCTCGAGGGCCGACCACAGCTCCGGCTGGCGCTCGCCTTCCGATTCCGGGAGCCCGTCCCGGGTGCGCATGGCCAACCAGCGCCTCTCGATGGCGAAGTCAGTGGCGGCGATGTCCTCGGAGAAATCAACGTGTTGAGAGGGGGCATCGCGCAAATACGCGCTTGCCGATCGCTTGTTTTGCCAGCGGCGGGCGCCACCATCGCCGAGCAGCAAGAGGGAGGCGGCCCCGTTGCCAAGGCCCAGGTAGTCGGCGCCCTGCCAGTAGAGCGAATTGTGGCGAGCACGTGCCCCTGGCAGCGAGTAGCTCGAGACCTCGTAGTGCTCATAGCCAAGGCCGGTCAGCAGTGCATCGGCCGCGATGTAGAGGCTTGCCAGGCGATCTTCATCCTCGGGGATCAGATCGCCTCTGGCAACCATCTTGGCAAAAGGGGTGCGCTCTTCGATGGTCAGCTCATAGGCGGAGATGTGCTGAGGTCGAAGCTCGGCGACCTCGCGCAGACTCCGCAGCCCCTCGTCGTGGCCAGGATCGCCCTCGTCGCGGCTAGCCTTGCCCTGCCTCTTCGGGTCGGGAACGCCCAGGATGACGTCGGCTCCCACGCTGCGAAAGCCGCCCGTCACGCCACGCGCGAGGGCCGCTAGACCATCGCCCATGGCGTGATCGCGGCCGAGGGTCACCAGGTCCTGAGAGTTGGTCGCCTGCACCCCAATGAGCAGTCGATTGACGCCGGCGCGCTGCCACTCGCTGAATGCGTGGCTCGTGCAATCGCTGGGATTGGACTCCAGGCTGATCTCGAGATCCGAAGGCTGTGCGTCGAAGCGAGCGCATATATCCGCGATCAGCGTGCGAACACAGGCGACATCCCACAGCGAGGGCGTGCCTCCGCCGAAGTAGATGGACACCAGCTCTTTGCCCTCGTATAGAGCCACTTTCTCGTCGAGTTCGGCGAGCACGGCCTCGAGATAAGCCTGATGAGGCGGGCCGGCTGGCGCGACGGCGATGGCAAAATCGCAGTAGGGACAGCGGTTGCGGCACCAGGGAAAATGTATATAGATGCCAAAACGCATGTCACAGACCGCAACGCAGCCACGGCAAATCTACCTGGACAATGCCGCCACCACCAGGGTCGATGAGCGCGTCGCTCGTGTCGTGCACGAATGTATGTGCGAGAGCTTCGGCAATCCCTCCTCCGCTCATCACGCGGGCATCGAGGCCGAGCGGCGCATCAAGACGGCGACCGGCCAGCTGGCGAGCGCCATCGGTGACGCCGAGCAGCGCAGAGGTCGCGTGGTCTGGACCTCTGGCGGCACTGAGTCCGATGCCCTGGGCGTTTTGGCGGCCGGCCGCACCAAGAAACGCGCGCGCAACGTCGTGGTCTCGGCCATCGAGCATCCCGCCGTCAAGCAGTCGGCCGAACTGCTCGGCTGGCAGCTACGCACCCTGGTCGTCAATCGCAGTGGCAGCATCGAGCTCGAGGCCCTCGAAGGCCTGGTCGACGATGAAACCGGCGTGCTCGCCGTCATGCTCGTCAACAACGAGATTGGCAGCATCTTGCCGGTGGCTTCGATCGCCGAGCGAGCGCATCAACTCAACCCGGATGTGCACGTGCACTGCGACGCCGTCCAGGCCCTAGGTAAACTTCCTATATCGGTCGCAGAGCTGGGCGTCGACTCGCTGGCCTTCGCCGCTCACAAGCTGCACGGTCCCAAAGGTGTTGGCGCCTTTTGGCTGCGCACGGGCGCGCGCATCCAACCCTTTTGGGCCGGCGGCGGCCAGCAAGACGGCCTGCGCTCGGGCACCGACAATGTGCCTGGCATCGCCGGCATGGGCGCGGCCGTTGCCCTGGCAGTAGAGGACTTGCAGGAGCGCCGCACGCGCCATGAAGAGCATGCTCGCCACATCATCGAAGCCTGCCAGTCGGCGGGTCTGCGCTTTCAGGTCAACGGCGAGAGCGGCGTGCGCGCCGCCCACATCCTCAG
>JAHEAK010000170.1:0-754 GCA_024642805.1 Kofleriaceae bacterium
CTTGGCTGCAACGATGACTCTGGCGTCGAGGTCTCGACGATGAGCATCGATCGCATGGAGCCTGGCACCTATTACATCGTCGTCGACACGCTGGCCACCAATGGCGTCGGCAACTACCGACTGCAGGCCGATGTGTTTACGCCCGAGAAAGAAGCCTGCGATCCGGCGGCCCCGACCTGCGCCCCTGGCCTGGTCTGCCGCCGCTTCATCGATGACGGTGTGACTGCTGCTAGCGAGACCTGTGAGAAGCCCGAGTGCAACGACGGCGAAGACAGCGATGGCGACGGCGAGTTCGACTTCCCCAACGAGCCTGGCTGCGACAGCCCAAATGACAACGTCGAGACCGACGACTGTCCAAACGGCCCCAACTGCCCGCAGTGCTCCAACAACAGCGACGACGACAACGATCAGCTTGTCGACTTCGGCGCCGACCCTGGTTGCAGCTTTGCCGCCGACACCAACGAGATTGACGAGTGCATTCCCGGTGTCGAGGTCATTCCTCTCACGGGCGCGGGCGCAACCGGCACGACCTCGGGCACCAGCAACTTCCAAAACAGCTGCAGCTTCTCGACCACGGCTCCTGAAGACGTGCACTTCTTCCAACTCACTCGCGACGTCTTGAGCCTGAGCTTCTCGACTCTCGGTTCAGGCTTCGACACCGTGCTCAGTGTTCGTCTCGACGATTGCGCCTCGCAGGCCGCCGAAGTGGCATGTGCCGATCCGAGCAGCGGCGGTGAAGTTGTTACCCTGCCAA
>JAHEAK010000170.1:764-8985 GCA_024642805.1 Kofleriaceae bacterium
AACCCAGCGCAAGGCAACTACTACGTCTTCGTCGATGGCGACTTTGGCGCCGGCAGCTACAGCCTCTCCGTGGAAGCCGTGCTTGCGGCCGGCAGCGCCTGTACACCAGGCGAGCCAGGCTTCATCTGCGAATCTGGCTTCACCTGTCGCACCAACACGTGCGTGCTCGCAGCCTGCAACAATGGCGCGGACAACGACGCCGACGGCCTCATCGATTTTCCGAACGATCCTGGCTGCACCAGCCCGAGCGACGACGACGAGGCTGACAACTGCCCTAACGGTGGCGACTGCCCCGCATGCGCCAACAACCTCGACGACGACGGCGACGGTCTCATCGATTTCGATGGCAACGACCTTGGCTGCCAGAGCGCTTCCGACAACCTCGAGCTCGACGAGTGCATCGCTGGCGTCTCGGTCATCGAGTTGCCGGACACGGGTGCATCGGGCACCACTCCGCCCTCCGCCAATGGCTCGGACTTCACGCCGACCTGCCACACCTCGACCTCTTCGACCGAGGATGTCTACGCCTACCGCAACACCCGCAACCTTGCCAGCCTGAGCTTTTCGACGGTCGGTTCCAGCGGCGATACCGTCCTCTCGGTTCGCCAGACCGATTGCGGCAGCACGGGCGCCGAGGTGGCGTGCACGAACACCCAGAGTGGTGGCGAGGTTGTGACGATCAACAATCCCGGTCAGAACTTGTTCTACTTCGTCTTCGTCGACGGCAACTTCATCTCGGCCATCGACTACGTGCTCAACGTCTCTGGTCGCATCGCGCCCGGCAATGCCTGCTCACCAAGTGACACTCGTTTCACCTGCTCTGACGGCTTCCGCTGCGGCGCTGGCAACGTGTGCGTGGCCACTCAGTGCAATGACGGCATCAACAACGATGGCGATGCCTTCATCGACTTTCCAAACGATCCTGGCTGTATCGATCTCAACGACAACTCCGAGACCGACAACTGCCCGCTCGGCGCTGGCTGCCCGCAGTGCGCCAACAGCATCGACGATGACGGCGACACCTTCATCGACTTTGGCAACGACATGGGCTGCGAGGCGGCCTCAGACAACCTCGAGCTCGACGACTGCATCGCGGGCGTGCCACTGCTCTCGCTCTCCGATTCGGGTGCGACCGGCGTCACCGAGCCTTCGGGCAACTCCGACTTCACGCCGAGCTGCCACTCTTCAACCCTGTCCTCCGAGGACGAGTACGCCTATCTCAACACGCGCAACCTAACCAGCCTGAGCTTCTCGACCATCGGTTCATCTGGCGACACCGTGCTCTACGTGCGCCAGGGAAGCTGTGGGAACCTGGCCGACGAAATTGCATGTCTCAACACCCAAGATGGCGGCGAAAAGGTCACCATCCCCAACCCGACGCAAGATGACTTCTACTATGTCTTCGTCGACGGCGACTTCGTTTCCGACCTCAGCTACGTCCTCAACGTCTCTGGCACCCTGGGCAATGGTCAAGCCTGCTCAGCTGGCAACACGCAGTTTGTCTGCGATGCCGCGCAAGGCTTCACCTGCAATGGCACCATCTGCGTTCCCAGCCAGTGCAATGACGGCATCAGCAACGACGCGGATGGGCTCATCGACCTCTTCGACCCTGGCTGCTCGAGCCTGGCCGATAACAATGAGGCCGACGATCCTGCTGTCGCACCACAGTGCGCTGATACCACCGACAATGACGGCGATACCTTCATCGACTACCCGGCGGATCGCGGTTGCCTCATGGCCGCCGACAATCTCGAGGACAGCTGCACCGATTCGGATGCCATCGTAGCCGCTGCGAGCACGCCCATCAGCGGCTCGACCACAGGCAAGGCAAACGACTTCTCGCCGAGCTGTTCGTCGAGCTCGGCCGCGCCTGATATCGCCCATGAGCTCTTCATCCCCGGCGACCTGGCCAGCTTGACCGTGAACACCAACGGTTCCGGCTACGACACGGTGCTCTACATTCGCCGAGGCGAGTGCTCGGCCGCCGACTTCGCATGCGACGATGACGGTGGCACGGGCCTGCAGTCACAAATCGTCAAGAGCAACGTACCGGCCGGCCTGTACTACATCCTCGTCGACGGCTTCAGCACCAATGCCGGCGCCTACACCCTGAGCATCACGGGCGTGATCAAGACCGGCGCGGCCTGTAACGCCGCTCAAGTCAGCGCGGGCATGTTCACCTGCCAGACCGGCAGCTGTACCGCTGGCACCTGCCAGTAGAACCGCAAGCACCGCTGTGCATGGCCGCCACCTTCGGGTGGCGTCTTTGCGTTTCGGGCCGACGCGTTAGGCACGGGGGCCTGGGCAGCCAGCTACGACCCGAGAGCCATCGCCACGGCCGCTAGGCGGCTTTGATGGGCCCGTCGCCCTGGCTCTCGCGAATGAGCGCCTGCATGCGCTGGTTCATGGCCAGCTCTTCTTCATCGTCCTGATGATCGTAGCCGAGCAAGTGGCACAAGCCATGGGCGCACAGGAAGACCAGCTCGTTGTAGAGCTCACCGCTAGCCTGGCGCCGCGCCGTCGGAATCGAGACCACGATGTCGCCGAGAATCTCGGGGCACAGGTCGCCGCCCTCGCCCTCTCGTTGTGCGAAAGCCAAGACGTCAGTCGCTTTGTCCTTGCCTCGATAGTCGCGATTGAGCTCTTGGATCAGCTCGTCGTCGCACAGGCGCACATCCGCTTCGAGCTCGCGCTCGGTCTCTTCCAAGAGCCAGGCGGCCTGCAGCATGCGCTCGAGCTGGGCCTCCAGTCGTGTGACCAGTGCCGCTTCGAGCTCGCCCTCGACGCTCTCATCAATGCTGAGCGAAAGCACTAGCGCTTGCCTGCCACATCGAAGACTTTGGCTTCGACGAACATATTGAAGAGGTCGAGGTCCAGCTTGCCACGGTCGACCTCTGACTTGAGAATGTCGAGCGCCTTGGGCACGGGCACGGCCTTTTTGTAGGGTCGGTCGGAGGCGGTCAGCGCATCGTAGATGTCGCTGATGGTCATCATCTTGGCGGGCGCAGGAATCTCCTTGGCTCGCAAGCCGCGCGGGTAGCCGGTGCCGTCGAGCTTCTCGTGGTGTGTGCCGGCGATCTCTGGAATCGCCCGGTAGGTTCGCCCCCACGGTATCTGCTTGAGGAAGTTGAAGGTGTGCACCACGTGGCTCTCGATTTCCTCGCGCTCATCCTCGGTCAGCGAACCGCGCGCGACCTGCAGGGAAATCACCTCGCCAGGCGAAAGGTAGGCAGACTCCTCGCCGTAGATGTCGTAGTAGCGACGGGTGGCAATGTCGGCGATGCGCTCGAAGCCGCCCTGCTCCAGCACGGTCGGCTCGTTGGCAGACAAGATGAACTGCAAGAAGTCGTCGATCTCGCGCAGCTTGTCTTCGGCCTCGGCGTCCACGCGCTTGAGAACATCCACGACCTCTTCGGCGCTTGCTTCGAGCAGGTAGCCGAGCTTGGTGGTCTGCTTCTCGAGCTCGATGGTGCGACGGATGTACTGGAAGCGCAAATCGATGGCGTCGCGCTCGTGCCCGTAGAGCTTCTTGGGCTTGACCAGGACGTGCTCGCGGACGCCGACCTTGCCAAAGTCGTGCAAGAGCGCCGCGTACTCGATCTGCTTGATCTCGTCGATGTTGAACTTGGCTCCCGCGTAAGGCCCGGAGTCGGCGCGATCGACGACCTTGGCCAGGCCGACGGTCAAGTCGGCGACCCGCTCGGAGTGACCCGATGTCGTCGGGTCGCGAGACTCGATGGCCGTCACCGAGGCCTTCACGAAACCTTCGAAGAGGGTCTTGACCTCGTCGTAGAGCAGTGAGTTCTCGAGCGCGATGCAGGCCTGCGAGGCCAAGGTGGTCGCGTACTTGATCGACACCTCGTCGAAGGGAATGACGTCGTTTTCAAAGGTAGCCGTGCCACCGAGCTTGGTGAGGCCCGCCTTGCGGCGATTGATGAGCTGAATGACTCCGATGACCTGATGGCGGGCGGAAATCATCGGAATGGTCACGATGGAGCGCGTCTGATAGTCGTTCTTTTGATCGAAGCTCTTGTCGTGAACGAATCCCCAGGGATTGTTGCCCGTGCCGGCACGATCCAGGCTGTAGAGATCGGGGATGTTGATGACTTCGCCGCCGAGGACGCAGGCACCCACGATGGAGCTCGAGGACACCGGCATCGTGAAGCCCTCGCTGTGCATCGCGCGCGAGTCATTTTGAGACTCGGTGAAGCGCAGCGTGCGTAGACTCAGGTCGTCCTCGTCACCCTCGACGATGTAGACCGAGCCAGCGTCTGCATGCGTGACTTCGCGAGCTCGCAAGAGGATGAGGTCGAGGAGGCGATTGGTATCGCGCTCCTGCGAGAGTGCTCGACCAATATCGACCAGGAGACTGCTCTCGTAGCGGGCGCGGTCGAGCTGAAGCTTGAGCTCCGCATCGCCGCCGCTGATCGTGCCCATGGCCGCCTTGAGCGCCGCGCGTATGAGCTTGGGCGTGGTTGGCAACGGCCACAGGTGCACGCCCTCGGTCTCGCTCAGGGACTCGAAGTCTTCGTGGGTACCGAGCAGGGCCAGCGCCCATCCTGGCTGCGAAGAGTCTTCTCGAAGTCGACGCAAGGTCTCCGGCTTGCTCCAACCTTGGTAGCCGGCAAGCAACAAGGTGCGCCCTTCATGGCGAAGTGCGCTGACCTGATCGGCCTCCACACTCAGGTGCCAGCCAGACTGGAGGTCCTCATAGAGGAAGCCCACGACATCGTCGATGCTCACTAACCGTTCCACGAGCGCCGATGTTATCACCTGCTCCGGCCAAAGGTGGTCTGGGCCTAGGCTGTCGGCGGAGTCTGGTCTGCCCCCTCACGAGCGCGATCCCGCGCGTCGTAGGCCCGGATGACGTCCATGACCAGCGGGTGGCGGACCACGTCCTGGTCGCTGAACTCACAAAAACGGATGCCATGGACGCCCTTTAGCACCTGACGGGCATCGGCGAGGCCGCTGCGGCTTCCGCTCGGCAGGTCGCTTTGGGTCACGTCGCCGGTGATGACCGCCTTGGAGCCAAAGCCCAGGCGCGTGAGCAACATCTTCATCTGCTCTGGCGTGGAATTTTGCGCCTCGTCGAAAATCACGAAGCTGTCGTTGAGGGTGCGACCTCGCATGAAGGCCAAAGGTGCCACCTCGATGACGCCCTGTTCGATGAGCTTGTGAGCTCTCTCGAAATCGAGCATCTCGTTGAGGGCATCGAAGAGCGGCCGCAGGTAGGGGTCGACCTTTTCTTCCAGGGTGCCGGGCAAAAAGCCCAGACGCTCACCGGCTTCGACCGCAGGGCGCGTGAGAACGATGCGCTTAACCACGCGGTCTTGCAGCATGCGAACCGCCAGGGCCACCGCGAGGTAGGTCTTGCCCGTCCCTGCGGGGCCAACGCCGAAGACCACGTCGGCTTCGCGCACAGCGTCGACGTAGCTCTTTTGGTGGAGGCTCTTGGGCGTGATGGGGCGACCGCGCTTTGGTCGCATGATGACATCGGAGAAGATGGTCTTCAGTTGCAGATTCTGATCGCTGCGCAAGGCGTTGACCGCGCGCACCACATCATCACTGGCGAGACCGACCCCTTGTTGCGCGAAGCTGAGCAGCTGCTGCAGGGCATTGATCGCCACCGACACTTCCACCTTGCCTCCGACCACAGTTAGCTCGGTGCCGCGCAGATGAATCTGCACTTGCGCGCTTCTCTCCATGAGGCGCAAG
Source organism: Kofleriaceae bacterium (assembly GCA_024642805.1). Taxonomy (GTDB): domain Bacteria; phylum Myxococcota_A; class Polyangia; order Haliangiales; family Haliangiaceae; genus NORP324. The sequence continues at coordinate 6,480 of JAHEAK010000170.1, forward strand.
CGGCTGTTGTCATGCCCACAGAGCTCCACGAGCGCGTTGGTGTCGTCGATGCGAAGCACCTCTTTGTGGGTGGATGCTGTTGGAGTTTGAGCGTTGGTCATAGGGCCTCCTTGGGCCGGTCTGCGGTGCAAAGCGGCACCCGCTACTACCACGCTTTGGGGCCGAGGCCTATGCTACGGCCATGTCTGAGCACAAGCGAGGCTACGCGCTCGCGGAACTTGTCCAGGTCATGGATGCCCTCCTGGCTCCCGATGGCTGCCCATGGGACCGCGAGCAAAGCATCGAGAGCCTGCGCCCCTACCTCATCGAAGAGTGCTTCGAGCTCATCGACGCTATGGATCGCGCCGACATCCCCAATCACAGGGAAGAGCTCGGTGACCTGCTCTTCCAGATCGTTTTTCAGAGCGCGCTGCGCGAGCGCGAGGGACACTTCGACGTCGACGCGGTCGCGCGCGGCATCGCCGACAAGCTCCGCCACAGGCATCCGCACGTCTTTGGCGACGCAGTGGTCAAGGACGCCGACGAAGTGCTCGGCCGCTGGGAAGAAATCAAAGCCGCCGAGAAGGCGCGCAAGGGGCTGAGCAGCAACCATCTTCTCGACAGCGTGCCCGTGGCCCTGCCCTCCTTGAGCCGTGCTCACAAGATATCGAGCAAGGTGAGCAGGGTCGGCTTCGACTGGCCCGACGCAGCCTCCTGTCTCGAAAAGGTGCGCGAGGAGAGTGAGGAAATTGCCGAGGCGCTAGCCGAGAAAGCCACGTCCAACAAGCTGGCCGAGGAGATTGGCGACCTGCTCTTTGCCACCGTGAGTCTGGCCCGCAAGCTCGGCATCGACCCCGACTCGGCCATGCGCGCAGCCAATCGCAAGTTCGAGAAGCGTTTCGCCCGCCTGGAGGACCGCCTCGCCGAGCTAGGCAAGAGCCCGCAAGACTCCGACCTGGCCGAGATGGACGCGATCTGGAATCAGATCAAACACGATTGAGGCCCCTTTGCTGCGATCGCGATCCCCGGAGAGCGCCTGTGCGCAGGTTTCTGCACCAATGTTGAACAAACAACCCTAACCCGCTGATATCAGCTAGCACCAGCGCCTCTCCCACAGTGATTTCCGCAAGTTTATCCACAGGCACTGTGGCTTGCTGAAAATGGCCACGCGGACACGCTTCCGGCCAGGGCATGCGGCCTTGACATCGACTTCTACGCCGGGGTAAAGACCGGCGCTCACACGGACTACTGAGCATTCGAGGATCTACGTGGCCAATAACAAGCAAGCAAGCAAACGAATCCGCCAACAAGACAAGCGCCGTCTCCGGACCCGCCTGGTCGTTGGCTCCATGCGCACCGCCATCAAAAAAGCCCGCGCCGCTGTCGACACCAGCGCTGACAACGCCGCCGAACTGGTGCGCAACGCCACCAGCCTCATCGATCGCGCGGTAAGCAAAGGCGCCATCAAGCGCAGCAGCGCCTCGCGCTACATCTCTCGCCTTGCCTCGCGCAAGCCGAGCGTCTAGTTCGCAGCGACACCTGGCGAGTTCTCGCCGAACAACCGCGCCGTAGATTACGCCGCGGTTTTTGTCGTGCCTGGGCCCAGAGCGCGCAACCCTCGTTCAACGAGCTGCCCCGCGCCCCTGCCCCCCGCTAGCCGCTGCGAGTGCCAAGGCGGATGAGGTCGCTAACAAGCTCTTCGACGATGACGCGCTCCGCGAGCGCCCGACCAAGTACCTTGGTGTTGGCTCCAAAGCCCTTGAGGGCACGGTCGGCCTCCGCGAGTCGAGTCATCGACTCTGCCAGCGCTCGCGTGCTGTAGCTGCGTGCCTCGTGCGCCAGCTTGTCGAGCACGAAGGGCGGTACGCCGACCCGCTTGGCAAGCTCGCTGGCCCCAAGGCCTTCCTGCTGGGCCGCCTGGCACTGCGCGACCTGGCGAATATGCCTTGCGAGCATCATAACGACGCCGATCGAGGACTGGCGCTGCTCGAAGAGCCCCGTGACCGCCTGTAGGGCTGCCAACTCACTCTTGCGCGAGATGGCATCGGTGAGCTCGAAGACCGAGCGCTCGCGGGTGTCGGCGATGAGATCCTCGACCTCATCGACCTCGATGCGCCGACCCATGCAGTACAGGCCCAGCTGGTCGAGGGAGAGTCCAAGGCGCGCCAGATCAGCGCCTACGACCTCCGCCAGGCGGTCCGCGGCTGCGCTGCTGAGATCCAGCTCTTTGGCGCGCGCCTCGTCGCGAATCCATGGGCCCAGGCGACGCGGCACCGCCAGTTCATGCAGGAAGCCGAGCTTCTTGGCGCGTTGAAAGAACTTGATGCGCTTGTCGACCTTGGCGCACACAGCGATGAGGACCGTGCTGGGATTGGGGGCCTCCAGGTAGTCGGCGAGGCGACCAAGCTCGGCCGCCGCCAGGCTGTCAAATGAGCGCACGATGAGCAGTCGACGCTTGGCCATCATGGGCAAGGTCTGCGCAATCGAGAGCAGCTGATCGGCGCTGGTCGACTTGCCAGCCAGCTGG
>JAHEAK010000806.1 GCA_024642805.1 Kofleriaceae bacterium
GATACGCTCGGGCGTTTCCGATGACGATGCGATGGTGGTCGCCGGGCCCGCACTCTTCGACGAACAGGCGCAGAGGAGCAGCGACAGCAGGACGAAGGACGGGCGAGACATGCACCGAGCGTACGTGAGGGCCATGTCCAGCGGAAGAGGTGCGGGCGCAGGGACACTCTCCTGGCTCGCTCCTGGGCCGCTAGAGCTTGTACAGCTCCTGGTACTCACCTTCGTGCCACAGGTCGAGCTCCTTGGCGCGCAGGATCGCGTAGGGATGCGTGCGCTCGGCGGTGAGCAAGATCTTGTAGGCTTTGTTGAGCGTGGAGCGATCGGCATCTTCGTAGTCGCGAATCTGCGCAAGGAACTCTTGCTTATCCATTTCCTTGAAGAGGGTCGAGGCGCCGCCCGCCATCTTCATGAAGGTGGTGATCGGAGTGTCGAGGTTTTGCACGCACAGAAGACCAGCGCGATCCGCGGTGAGCTCGGCTTTGCGATGCCACTCGAGGAGCGCATAGACCAAGCTCTGCCCAAGCAGCGAACCAATGCCGAGGGTTGCCTGGCCAAGGCGCTCCATGATCGCGGCGATGTTGTGGGCCAGGATCGTGTAGAGCACGTGATCGGCTTTGATGTGTCCCAGCTCGTGGGCGATGACGAAGAAGCGCTCCTCGGGACCGAGCAAGTCGACAAGGCCCGAGGTGAGGACGATGAAGGGCTTGCTGTGCCCGTAGGTGTAGGCGTTGGGTGTCGGGTTGAGGGTTACGTAGAGCTCGGGTTCTTCCATGTCCAGAATGCGGCAACCCCACTGCAAGCTCTGGTGCAGGTTGCCGAACATCTTGTCGGTGACACGCACGTTGGAGGCCGTGTTGTCGAGGTAGGCCAGACGCTCGAGGCCGTACTCCATGATCTTGGAAATAGCCTTGTCCAGGCCAGGCACCGCCTTGAGGGCGTCGGTGGCCTTGATGTCAGAGTCGTGTTGAAACTGGGCAGCCTGCAGCCCGGGAAAGGTGCGGAGCTTGCGTTTGACGATGTCAGCCATGCGCGAAGTATGGCTGCTGTTTAGGATGGGCGAAAGCTGCGCACAAGGCTCAGGTAGCTCACGCCGGCGACGATGCCCGCAAAGATCTCGATGACTAGGTCCAGGCCCAGATAGAGACACAAGAGCAGCGTGTCTTGATCGGCAGGTAGTGCGTTCTCCGCCAGCTTGGTGAGCGCGATCTTGGCGAAGCCGAGCACGCTGAGGATGGCCAGGATGCGCCAGCGGCGCCCGCGCGTGAGCTGTGCGCTGCGCAAGAGGCTGTATCGAAATCCTGCCTGCTCCTCGACGACCGCCGGGATGGCTGCATAGAGCAAGGTCGTGATGACCAACCATGGCAAGAGCAGAGCGGTGAGCAAGCGCGGCTCATAGCTGATGAGCATCGGAAACAGACCGAGCAAGAGACCCACGCCCAGGATGGGATACATCTGAATGAGGGCGACCTTGGTGCACTTGAGAAAGGAGGGCTGTCGACCTTTGAGATCCGTGATAGCCACACAGCTCACGGCCGCCATCATCAAGGAGGACAGAGCCAGGGCCACGAGCCTTATCAGGGCACCGGGATTTTCCAGATCGACGCTGTCGTGGGAGGCAAGCACGATGCCGGGCACCTGGGCCATCAGCCCGAGCAAGAGCAACATGGGTGCGCGTCGCCAGCCGACGCCAAGGCCGAGCCGGAGGATCCGCGCAATGTTGAATGACTCCTGCATCTGGGTGGTGAGCTCGGTCATGCCCCCTGTGGTCTGGAGAGTGACGCCGGCCGTTTGTACTGCAACGTGATGTCTACGGAAAATGCCAGGCACCGGGCTCGTAAGCTACTGATACTGCTATCCTTAAAATTGGTTCCTAAGTTGCTTACATGTGAGTCATGAGTGAAAACGCTCTGAAACAGTCCTCGACTAGGGGGAACTAGACCCGGTGCTGTTTCTGATGCTGCCGGCGATTTGCGTTCCGTGGGGGAATTCAGATCGCCGGCGCATCGCAACTTTTCACTTTGGTGTGTCGACTTCTTGCGAGCGCGACCCAGGCCTCTACAGTTGCCAGCTATGACTGACGACAAGGCGCACAAGGCTCGCCAATGGCTACGACAAGATCCTGATTCGGAGACGCGGGCAGAGCTGCAAGCGCTGCTCGACGACCCGGCGGGCGCCTCCGAAATCGCTGAGCGTTTTTCTAGTCGCCTCGAGTTTGGGACCGCCGGTCTGCGCGGTGTGCTCGGCGCTGGACCGATGCGCATGAATCGCGTGTTGGTGCAACAGACCAGTGCAGGGCTCGCCGACTACGTGCTCGCCAAGCTGACGGATGCCCGCACGCGCGGCGTGGTCATTGGCTACGATGGTCGACACAAGAGTCGCGTCTTTGCAGAAGACACGGCCAGTGTTCTTCTGGGCAAGGGGCTCAAGGTCTATCTGGCAACCAACGTGGTGC
>JAHEAK010000807.1 GCA_024642805.1 Kofleriaceae bacterium
AGTGAGACCTGGCGAGCACGTGATCGCTGGTGGCCTGCCCGAGCTCGCCGAGCTGGCCTCGCCCTATGCGTTTTACGACGAGGTCGACATCGCCAGGCGCACCCTCTACGTCGAGGCTTCTCGTGGCTGTCCCTTCAAGTGCGAGTTCTGCTTGTCCTCTCTCGATATTGCGGTGCGGCAGTTTCCGGAAGAGCGCTTCCTCGCCGACATGCAGCTGCTCATCGACAAAGGCGCCCGGCAGTTCAAGTTCATCGATCGCACCTTCAATCTCAAACCGCGCCTGTCCATTGCCATCCTCGAGTTCTTTCTCGACCGCATGGATCTGGGCCTCTTCGTGCACTTCGAGATGGTTCCCGATCGCCTGCCTTCGGCCTTGCGCGAGGTCGTGGCGCGCTTTCCGCCCGGTTCGATTCAGTTCGAGATCGGCATCCAGACCTTTGACGAGAGCACCTCCGAGCGCATCTCGCGTCGACAAGACCTCGAAAAGCTCGAGGACAACCTGCGCTTCTTGCACCAAGAGACCAACGTCCACGTGCACGCGGATCTCATCATCGGCTTGCCAGGTGAGAGCGTCGAGTCCTTCGCGCGCGGCTTCGATCGCCTGGTGCAGATGGGCCCGCACGAGGTGCAGGTCGGTATTCTCAAGCGCCTGCGCGGCACCTCGATCATTCGCCATGATGGCGAGTACCAGATGGTCTACTCGCAAAGCCCGCCCTACGAGATCTTGCAGAACAAGCAGCTTAGCTTCAGCCAGCTGGCAAGCCTCAAGCGCTTTGCGCGCGCCTGGGACCTGGTTGCCAATCGCGGCAACTTCAATGAGAGCACAGCGCTCTTGTGGCAGGGCAGCACTCCCTTTGCGGGCTTTCTGGCTTTTAGTGAGTGGCTCTTCGCGCGCGTCGGTCACTTCACTGGCGTCGCCCTCGACAAGCTCGTGGCCCTGATGCTCGAGTACTTGACTGAGCATGCTCCGACCCGCATGGAAGCGGCGGAAGTCGCCAAGGTCCTGGCTCGCGACTACAGCCGACCGCGCCTGCCATCCTTCCTCGCCGAGCTAGCAGGCGAGAGCACGCGCTTTCGGGTGCTCGCCGACAAGAGCCACACGCCCAAGCGGCAAGCCCGACATCTCTAGGCCCGCCATCTCCAGGACCGCTCGCGGGAGCGCTCGCTGCTCCGCCAGCTCGCTGGCTCGCGGCCCAAGCAGTCCCGCGAGCTACTCGAGCTCGTCAGTGATCTTCAGCTCTGCGTCTTCACCGGAGCCCATCGAGAAGATCGAGTACATGCCATCACAGTCGAGATCGCCGTAGGCGCGCACTTCGAAGCCCTCGCCCTCGCGACGGAACTCATACGAGTAGTGGTGGCTATCGTCGATGGAAAATCCTAGCGCCTGCCACGCCGGATCGCTCCAGTACGCGGCGACTGGCTGGCAGGTGTCGGAGTCGGCCGCGCAACAAGTGCCAAGTGGCGGGGTGGGGCCGATGTTGTGTTCCGGCAGCGTGCCTTCCATCTGGGCAATTTGCGCACTGACCTGCAATCGCCTGAGCATCACGCTCGCTTCGCTGCTCTTCGATTTCTTGATGTATTTCATGAAGGCGGGAATCGCGACGGCAGCCAGAATGCCTACGATGGGCACAATAGCGGCGCCGCCTGAGCCGCCGAAGCTTATCGGCATGTCGAGACTCAAGGTGTCGCCCTTGACGGTGGGCTTGAGCAGCTTGGCCATGTTCTGCGCCGAGTAGTAGCCAACGATGGCGAAGATTCCCTGCAAGAGATCGCTCTTGCTGTTTTCGACTTCGGTTTTGAGGCCGAGCACCGCCAGTGTCATCACGGCATCGAGTTGCTCGCTAAGGCTGGTGAGGGCGGCGTTCTCGCCCTTGAGCTTGAACGAGACCTTGCCCTTGGCGTATCGAGCGGACGCGAACTGCAGGCCGCCGGTAACGGGATTGGGCGGAATCGGCAACATGGAGACCTCGGCGCTCACGCTCATCGGAGCATCCTTGACCTGCGCGACGACGAGTTCTTTGAAGGTGCCAGTCAGTCCTTCGTTGCTACCGGCGAGGGCGGCAAGGCCGGCGAGGGCTGCCGGGCGCTGCCCGACGATCATGGTGTCACCTTTGTGCACCGCCACGATGTCCTCCTCGGGGCTCAGCTCGAGGAGCTTGCCTCCTTCCACGTCTTGTCCCATGCGAAGCGAGCCGCGAACGGGCGTGAGGATCACGGCGGCCGACATGTCGCTGCCAGTTGCAAAAACGACCGCGCTGCGCAGTTCGCGGAAGTCCAATCCCAGGTGCTCATCGATGTGCTTCTTGAGCTCGCTGTCCAGCTCCTTGCCGATGGCTGCATCCATAGGTACGAACTCGCGACCCGATGCCAGGTTCCAAAAGCTCGTTGGCGAGCTGATGCTAGCCACCAGGGCGGCTTCACCTGGAACGGCCTTGAGAGCGCGCGCGATG
>JAHEAK010000171.1 GCA_024642805.1 Kofleriaceae bacterium
CTTCGAGTCGAGCGGCCTTTCAGAGTTTGGCTGGCCGCCACAGCATCTGTGTCTTGGCCGCAGACGACAGCAAGAGCTGTGGCGATACCGGCACGGTTCGCACCGCCTTTCTGCACAACGGCTTCGCCATGTCGCGGGCCTGTTCCGCGCAAGAGTAGCCTGCTGTCAAGCGCAGGTCGCGCAGCGAGCGAGCCGCTAGCGACCTTCGATCACCACTTCGCCCTCGCTGGCCTTGCGGCGCATCTCGTCGAGAAGGGCGAGGTTGTGGGCGGCGTCCGCGTGCCCAGGCTTGCGCGCCAAGGTCGCTTCAAAGGCATCGCGAGCCTTCTCCGCCTGGCCGAGACTCAAGAGCACCACGCCGTGCAAGTAGTTGCTCTCGACATCCTCCGGATCGAGATCCAGGGCCGCTTCGATCTCCGTGAGCGCCTCCCTGGCCTGCCGCGAGCGCGACAAGCTCAGCGCCAGGTTGTAGTGGTAGCGGGCCTCTCGCGGAGAGAGCTTGACCGCGCGTTTGAGGTACCACAGTGACTGCCCTACCCTGTCGCGACGAAACTCGATGGCGCCGAGATTGTTGTAGGACTCCGCTCGGAATTTCGCGAAGCGCTGCGCCTTGAGATAGATGCGCCTGGCGGAGTCGTCGTCGCCAGCTGCCACGTACATGGCACCGAGCAAGAAGTAGGCGCGCGGATCCGAAGGCGCCGCCTCGATGGCCAGGCCGTAGTAGCGAATGGCGCGCGGATCCTGGCCCTGCCGCCTGTAGAGGTCACCGAGGAACTTCAGGGCCTGGACGTTCTTGCCGTCGAGCGCCTCGATGCCCTTGTAGGCATCTATTGCCTCGTCGATGCGATCGGCCGCTACCAGGGCCGCAGCCAGATCGAGACGCGTGGGGATGTCTTCGGGCGCCAACTTGGCGACGGCTTGTAGCTCACTCACAAGCTTACTGGTATCGCTGCGCTTGGCGTGAATGAGCACCAGCGCACGTCGGGCGCCGATGTGATCGGGCTGGGCTTTTGCGACCGCCGATAGCGCTTGAAAGGCCTCCTCATCCTTACCAAGCTCCCAGTCGACGACGCCAAGCTCATAGCGCGCCTCGAGGTCCCAAGGCCGCAGCTTAAGAACTTCCCTGAAGAGTTCGCGCGCCGACTGGGCCTGCCCGTGCTCGCGGGTGCTGCGCGCCAGGGACGAAATGGCCGGGGCATACTGCGGGCGATCCTTGAGCACGAATTCCAGGCGCGCCTTGGCCAGGACCGACTTGCCCAGCTTGCGATAAATGGTGGCCAGCACCCGCTGCGCCTCGGTCAGGCCCGGATCGATAAAGCCCGCTCGCTCGACCGTCTTGCGCGCTCGCTCCCACTCGGCAGGCGTGCTCGCGGAGACCGTTGCCCACAGCCCGCGGCCAAAGAGTGTAAAGGCATAGAAGTCTGCGCTCGATTCCCGCACCAAGAGCGCCAGGTTGTCAGCGCCGCTGACGATCTTCGCTGTCTTGCCCAGCTCCAGGAGCGCTGCACCAATCAACTTGTGCACCTCTTTGAAGTCGCCGGTGCCGACCACCTCGCGCACCAGGGCTGCGCGCCCGGCCTCGACCTTGTACAGCGAGATGCCAAGCTCAAGCTTCCAATCGGGACGGCGCACCCAGCCCGTGAAGACCCAGCTGGCTCCAAGCTCTTTGGCGAAGGCGGCAACCGCGTCGGCATCGACGATAGCCTGCGAGGTGGGCGGACCGCTGAAGATAAGCTCGCCATAGACAGGCCGGAGCTTTGCGAAGCCTTCGGCGCGCTCCGCCAAGACGAAGGGCACACCCAGGCGCATCCACTCGAGGCCGCTCACGCCCGATCGGTTCTCGAAAGGCATCACCGCGTACCCATCTGGCAACGCCGAAGGTAGGGCTGGCACTTGTGCGCTCGCTCGCCCGCTGAAAAACGTGACAACGAGCAATAAGGCGACCGCGACACTCAGTGGTGCTAGTCTGGATCCAGTTTGTCCGCGCACTAGCAACCCTCGCCTCATACCATTGATTGTGAACTCCTCACGCAAGAGATCAAGTGAACGGCGAATACGCCGCCTAAAGGGGCCCCTTCGCTGGCTGTCGATTTGGCGCCTGCTCTTGCTCTTGCTCGTGTTTCTCGGCTTTGCCATTGCCGGATTTTTGTTCCTCGGCTATCGCGTCATCGCAGATTCTCTGCCAACCGACATGGACGCTCTGCGCGAGCCGCCCAGCAAAGCCAGCCTGGTGTTCTCCGCGGACGGCGACCTCATCGGTGAGTTCTTCTTGGAAAAGCGCATCGTCGTCAGCCAGGAGCAAATCCCCGAGCACGTCCGGCAGGCCTTCGTCTCGGCGGAGGACGGTCGCTTCTGGGAGCACCCCGGTTTCGATCCCCTTGGCATCGCCCGCGCCGGCATCTCCAACTATCGCGGCACCGGCTCCAAACAAGGGGCGTCGACCATCACACAACAGCTCACCCGTATGCTCTTGCTCACCAACGAGCGCAGCTACTATCGCAAGCTGCGCGAGCTTCTGCTCAGCACCCGTGTCGAGAGCCACTTCAGTAAGAGCGTCATCCTCGAGATGTATCTCAATCGCGTGTACCTGGGGCACGGCTTCCACGGCATTCAAGCGGCAGCCACCGGGTACTTCGGCAAGGAGGTCGAGGAGCTCAGCGTCGCCGAGGCGGCCATGCTCGCGGGACTGGTGCAGCGCCCGAGTGACTACTCGCCCCTGAGGCGCCTCGCGCGCGCCAAGGCCCGTCAGCGCTACGTTCTCGAGCGCATGGAAATCGAAGGCTATCTGACCGCCAACGAGGCCCAGGCTGCCATGCAAGAGCCCATCACACTGGTCGAGGAAGAAGTCGCTCTCAACGACCTGGCGGCTCCGTATTTCGTGGAACACGTGCGACGCTGGGCCGAGCGACACTTCGGTCACGATCGTCTGTACTACGGCGGCTTGCGCATCTACACCACCCTCGACACGCGCATGCAAAACAGCGCAGAGGCCGCGGTGCGAGACGGTCTCGACGCCCTCGATCGACGCATTGGCTTTCGGGGGCCGCTCGGCACTCTCGAGCACGCCGCCCTCGCCGAGTTTCAGAGCAACCCCGCCCAGCCCTACTTGCCTGGGTATGCCGGCGCGGCTCTGGCGGCCGACGCGCAGTTGCTCGAGAAGGTGCCCTACGTGGGTGCGGTGGTCCAGATCGCGTCTCGAGGCGAGGTGCAGGTGGCGGTCGGGCCCTTCATCTTCAAGATGGCCAAGACCGATGCGCAGTCGGCACTTGCGTGGCGAGGAGAAGCCGCTGACGGAAGCGGCAAGCGCAACCTGAGCCTTGCGGTTGGCGACACCCTGCCCGTGATTCTAAGTCGCGACGAGAGCGGCCAGGATGAGCTGATCCTGGCCCAAATTCCCGATGTCCAGGCAGCCATGATCGTCATGGAGCAGTCGACCGGTTCGATCCGCGCCATGGTTGGCGGCTACGACTTTCGCAGGAGCAAGTTCAATCGCGCCACCCAGGCCAGGAGACAAATCGGCTCGGCCTTCAAGCCCATCATCTACGCCACGGCCATGTCCAAAGGCGTGACCCAGCTCGACCACGTGCTCGACACCCCGGTGAAAGTGAAGACAGCTGGCGGCATCTGGTCGCCTGCAAACTACGACGGCAAATACCTCGGTTCGATCACGCTGCGCACGGCCCTGGCAAAGTCGCTCAACACGGTCAGCGTGCGCCTGGTCTTGCAAGTCGGCGTCGACGCCGTCATCGACATGGCTCGCCGCCTGGGTGTGGTCGCTCCCATTCCTCGTCACGTCTCCATTGCCCTCGGCACGCCTGACCTCACTCTCATGGAAATCGTCTCGGCCTACGCTGCCTTCGCCAATGGCGGAAAGCGCATTCCCGTGCAGGAGGAAGGCCGTTGGCGCCTGCCCGGCCGCTTCGTGGAGCGAGTCACGACCGACACCGGCGTGGTGGTCGAGGACTATCGCAAGGACCTGCCCACCGAGCAGGCCATTCCAGCCAGTCTGGCCTACCTCGTGGTCGACCTCATGAAAGGCGTTGTCGAACGCGGCACGGGCAAGAAGGCGCAAGAGCTCGGTCGACCGGCAGCCGCCAAGACAGGCACTTCCACCGAGTGGCGAGACGCCTGGTTCATTGGCTACACGACGGATCTTCTGGCGGGAGTCTGGGTAGGTCGCGACGACTTCACCGGCATCGGCTCGCGGGCAACGGGTGGCAGTGCAGCCCTCCCGATCTGGCTGCAGTTCATGCAAGCGGCTCATCCCGCGACCCCTGTCAGAGATTTCCAGCCGCCCAGCGATGTCATCCTCGTGCGCGCCAATGAGTTGACGGGGATGCCAGCGCCAGCGGGATCCCAAGGGGCGCGTCTGGTGCCCTTCGCGCGCGGCACAGTGCCCGATCGCTTCTCGGCCAACACCTCCACCGAGCGCTTCGAGCGCGTCAACGACTTCACGCCCTGAGACCTGCAGCCTGAGACCTGCAGCTGGTCGCCTTCCTGGCCTCGGTCTAGGGGGCCGAGGAGCGGCCAGACGCGTCCAGACTCCGGCGACGCTTGCTGGGCTGGCCATCACACCCGGAGCCCGAGCTGCGTGGTATCGTCCGCCGCATGCTCTTCCGTATTGCATGTTCCTCGCTCTTGCTGGCTGCCACATTCACTGCCGCCTGTGGCTCTGACGACACCCCGCCGGGAAGCGATCCCGATGCCGCTCCCGCCGAGGTAGACGCTGCGCCTCTCTCGCCAAGTTGCATGGAAGCAGCCGATCACTCCGACCTCGAGTGGCTGCAGGCCAACGTCTTCGACAGCTGCTCGGCTTTCGGGGTCTGCCACAAAGGCGCCGCCATGTCAGCCGGCGGATTGAACCTCGAGAGCGGCAACACCCAGGACGCCATGTCCGGCGTCACCTCGACCTTGTTTAGCGACTGGACCCTGGTGGTTCCTGGGGATCCCGCCAACAGCTACCTGATGGTCATTCTGGGCGCCGAAGACGGACCCCTTAAAGATGGCGTTGGCACCATGCCCTATAACAACCCGCTCCTGTGCCAGCCAAAGCTGGACGCCATCAACCGCTGGATTACCAGCCTGTAAGAGCGCGCCACCTGCCACTGCCAGATCGCGCGCCGCCCCGCCATTGTCGTCCCCTGGTACTCCAATAAGGTGGCAGTCTTCTTGACCCCCCATCGAAAAACGCTGTAAAAAACGCTGGCTAGGTCCTTTGGCATGTCCGCCTCGGCCCGAGTGAAAGCAGTTCCGTTGCGGGGTCCAAGAACCGGCCCAAAGACCCGGGAGACATAAAGCACCAATGGATAGGTTAGGCGATATTTTTCAAAAAGGTGGACCGTTCTTCATGGTCAACACCTTGTTCTTGGCACTGGTTATCGGGCTCGTCGTTGAGCGCGCGATGTACTTCCTCGGAAAGGGACACATCAACGCCGGCGCTTTCCTCGATCAAATCAAACGCCTTCTGGCAGCGAACAACATCGATCGCGCCAAGAAGCTCTGCGATGCCACCTCGGCCCCGATTGCTAGGGTCGCCAAGGCTGGCCTCGGCAGGATCCACCGCGGCGAGGCCGCTGTGGCCCAGGCGATGGAGGAGTGCATGATCGACGTGACCCCAGAGGTCAAGGTTCGCATCGGTGCTCTGTGGTCGATGGCTAACATCTGCACCCTTACCGGTCTGCTCGGAACCATCACCGGTCTCATCAGCACCTTCGCCGCTGTCGGTGGTGCCGATCCTGCGGAGCGCCAAGCGCGTCTCTCCGACGGTATTTCCGAGGCTATGTACAACACCGCCTTCGGTCTGGGCATCGCGCTTCTGTGCATGATCGCCCACCTGCTCATCAGCACCGCTAGCAAGCGCGTGATGGCGGACCTCGAGGGCTTCTCGCTCAAGTTCGAGAACATGCTCGGCGACAAAGACGAGAAGAAGGCCTAAGGGCTCTGGCCCACGCCAACACCCGCACCGGAGGCGCACGCGCATGAACTCAGCACAAGTTCGCTCCAAGGCTCGAGCCGCCATGTTGCGGCGCGAGGACGAGGTCGAGGAAGAAGAGATCCAGGGTGGCGAGATCAACCTGGTTCCCTATCTCGATATCGTCACCAACTTGATGCTCTTCCTGCTGGCCAGCATCACCTCCGGATACATTCTCGGGCAGATCAACACCACCCTGCCCGACCACTCGACGGCCTCCACCAAGCCCGCCGTCGATCCTGCGCAAAAGCCCGATGAGCAGCCTCTGCAGCTCATGGTCTCGATCACCAAGAATCGTATGATTCTCTGGAGTGTATCGGGACTGGAGGGAACCCTCGACGCGCCCAAGGCGACGGCCGGCCTGATGCCGCCGGTCAAGGCCTCGGATCCACCGGTCTTTGATTACCAAAAGATCAACCAGGCCCTCATCGAGATCGCGACACGCCGCTGGGAAGGCAAGCTCCGTCCCATGGACACCTACGAGATCTTGCTGCAGGCCGACGGTGACATACCCTACGAGACCGTCGTCGCCGCCATGGACAACATGCGCCGGCCCATTCCAGCCGATGGTGGCGCGCTGCCGACGCTGACCATGCCCAAATTCGAGCGCAAGGACGGCAAGGATGAGCCCACCGAGCCCTACGATTCCAAGAAGCACTTGCTCTTCGTCGATGTCCTCTTTGCCAAGCCGAGCTTTGACTGATGATCAACAAGCAAGAAGCCCGCAACATCATCCGCAAAGCTGTTAAACGCGTCCCCGAGGGCGAGGAGATTCGTCACCTCAACATCATGCCCATGATGGACATGATGACCATCTTGCTGGTCGCCATGATCTTTCAGGCCTCGACCGCCGCTGCCATGAGCGTGAGCGATGTCGATCTGCCCTTCTCGCAATCCCAAGAAGAGTTTCCCGAGACGGCCGTCACCCTGACCATCGCCAAAGAGGCGATCCTGGTCGAAGGCCAGCCAATCGTGGCGGTCAAGAACGGCGACGTCGACGCTTCCGAGAAAGAAGGCGGCGCGCTGGGCATCCAGATCACCAAGCTGAGTCGCTTCCTCGGTGCCGTTCGGGTGGAGTACGAAAACAAGAAGGCCGCTAACGGCAAGCTTCAGCCTGGCGATGCCGCCATCCCCGAGCTCTTCATCATCGCCGACAAGACCACGCCCTATCGCCTGCTCTTTGGCGTAATTGCCTCCGCTCGTGCCAACGAAGCTGGCTACCGCCGCTTCCGCTTGATCGTCCTCGAGAAGGGCCACGGCTCTCCGGGCGCGGAATCGAAGTAGTCGACTCGTCCTCGTTCCCCTTGCCCGGCCCCCTTGCCCGGCCCCCTTGCCCGGCCCCTCCTTTGCGCGCCCGCCCCACCTGCCCGGGGTCCCCAGGGCCTGTGCGCTACAAGTAGGCATTGCACCTACGGTGCACGGAGAAAATGCGGCTGGCTCTGTACGCTGGTACGCCCTATACTTATCCATTATGGGGCGACTAACTGGTGAACGCCGAGCTCTCGCTGCGGCAGTCTTGGCCATGTATGGCTTTCTCTATCTCGTGGTGACCATGCAGGCGCCAGATGGCTGGGGAGCCGCCTTCGGCTCACTGAGCCTCATCTACGCTGCCGGCTTCCTCGGGGTCGTCGCGGGCTATTTCTGGGCGCGCTGGTTCGTCATTGGCCTGGGCCTCTCCGGGTTCATGACTGGCGCCATCTCGCTGCTTCAGATTGGCGCGCTCGAGCCCTCGCTGGTCTTCTATGCCCTGACCCACCTGTCCATCACGGGCCTTCTGTGGGGCGATGGCATGTCCAAGCACTTCGATGGCCGCAAAGAGTGGCGCCAGCGCTTCCACCTCGATGAGAGCGCAACCAACAAGCTTGGCAAATCCGTCATTCGCGTCGGCGTCTCGCTGCCTTACGTCGTGCTCTTTGCCCTCGCTCCTCGCGAAGGCGCCGAGCTCGCTCTCATCGGCGGCGTCAGCGTGGTCTCGGGTGCATGGGCGCTTTCCAAGATGCGCAGCTGGGCCCTGCCCGCCATGGCTGGTGGCGCCATCGCGATGCTGGCTGCCGCCCTTAGCGGCCCAATGATTGCCCCGCTCGACGCCGACCTGGCCATGAATCTCGACCTTTTGGCCATTGGTGCCATCGGCTTCACGATGCTGGCAATCGCGCCCTTCGTCGGTCCGATCGTCAAGTTCCTCAAGAACGACGATTAAGCGAAGGCGCCCCAGGGTAACTCGTTACGCAAAGGGTAACTCGCTACGCAATGCAAAAGCCCCCGCGCCTTTGGCGTCGGGGGCTTTTTAGTTTCGAGCCGCGTGCGCTGCGACTCGATGCACTTGGCTCAGCCAAGGCGCATCAGGTTTTGGGACCGGCTGCTCGCACTTCCTTCGAAGCGCCATCCTCGTAGGTGGTGAAGTTGCTCTTGAAGAGGTAGGCCAGCTTGCGAGCAGTCTCGTCGTAGCGGCTCTCGTCGCTCCAGGTCTTGCGTGGCTGGAGAATCTCCGTTGGTACGTCTGGGCACGAGGTGGGCGTCTGCAAGCCGAACATTGCGTCGGTCTCACAGGCGACCTCATTGAGCGCCCCCGAGTGGATGGCATCGACGATCGCGCGTGTGTACTTCAGCTTGATGCGCGAGCCCGTTCCATATGAACCGCCCGTCCAGCCGGTGTTGACCAACCAGACCTGGGCTCCGTGCTTCTCGATCTTCTGGGCCAAAAGCTCGGCGTATTTGGCAGGATGCCAGACCATGAAGGGCCCGCCGAAGCAAGGCGAGAAGGTCGCCTCGGGCTCGGTCACGCCCATCTCGGTGCCGGCGACCTTGGCCGTGTAGCCGCTGATGAAGTGATACATGGCCTGGGCCGAGTTGAGCTTGCTCACCGGTGGCAGGACGCCGAAGGCATCACAGGTGAGGAAGATGACGTTCTTCGGATGGCCGCTGACACAGGGAATCTTGGCGCTCTCGATGAACTCGATCGGATACGAGCCGCGCGTGTTCTGGGTGATGC
>JAHEAK010000808.1 GCA_024642805.1 Kofleriaceae bacterium
CGCTTGCCAATTACAGCCTGGTGTTGCCCCTCGAGTTCTTCGATCTCGACGAGCCCGGCGAAGATGCCTGTGTGAAGTTTAGCGTCTATCAGGGTGAGTACCGCCTCGACCTCGACGAGGACGGGCAGGACACGGCCCGTGACGGCGGCGACTGCAACGATCACGTGGCCTCGATCCAGGCGGGCGCCGCTGAGATCGCAGGCAACGGCATGGACGACGACTGTGATGGCCTGGCAGACGAGACCGACGAGCTGGTCGAGGGCGTGGTCGTCGTGACCGCATCCACCGACGAGAGCGACGCGGATGGCGATGGCGTGAGTCTGGCGCAAGGCGATTGCGACGACACAAGCGATGCCGTCCATCCCGGGCTGGAGGAAGTCTGCGGCGACGGCCTCGACAACGATTGCGATGGCGTTGCCGACTGGACCGTTGGCGCCATCCAGCCCAATTGCTCACCTTTCGACGACAACCTGGATCCCATCTCGATCACCGACAACAGCTTCCGCTCCGACGGCGAGCCTCAAATTACCTTCAAGTCAGGCACCCTGACGATGGAGGATGGCATCTTGAAGCTGCGCAGTGGTCCTTCTGTCTTCTCCCTGGTCCTGCCGCTCATCGACGGCCTGGATCTCGAGCTGCGCATCACGGGCACGACCGTCGAAGCCGACATGGTCATGACCCCTGGCGGCTGGACCCTGCAGAATGGTCGCCTGGGCGGCGTGCTCGACACCTACAGCATGGACCAGGTTCGTGGTTTGGACGTCGAGCAGATCAACCTTCACCCAGAAGATTCCTTTGCCGATGCGCTCTACACCAACGTGCTCGGCATTCTGCTCGGTTTGCGCAAAGCCCCCGCGGAGACACCCGGCGCCGGCTGCCTCACTCCAGACATTGACGTCGATGGCGATGGTCTCGAGGCCTTCTGCGATAGCACCCCCGAAGAAGAGCCGCTGGTGGTCGACAAGTGCGTCGACGGCGATGGCACCGTGGTCTTGGATGAAGACGGCGTCGAGTGCTCGGCGGCCACCGATGCCGACGGCAAGCTCCGCTTCGTGGACGGCGTCTCGATCTTGCTCAAGTTCGAGACCGTGCCAGCATCGCTGCCCGAAGTCCTGCGCTAGTGAGCCTGGCTGGCGGATGCCTTGGCATCCGTCAGTCGTGAACTACCTGCGCGTGGCCCGCTACCAGACGAAGGCGACCCGCGACTGCAGCGTGAAGCTTTCGCTGGCATTGGGCAGGGCCGTCTTGAGGACCCCGCCATAGCGCAAGTAGCCACCCTCGAGGCTCATGTGCATGTTGCCGGCCCACTGGGCCTTGACGGCCAAATCGACCTCGGTGCCGAGGTAGGAACTCTTGTTGTCATCCTCGTAAAATGGAGCGGCGCCGGTCTTGGCCAAGGTGTCGACCCAGGCAAAGAGCGCGCTGGCGATGAGGGTCACCTTCTTATCGGGGACGTGATAGCGCAGCCGCGGTTGCAGGTAATTGGCGTTGATGACGCCGCCGTTGGAGAACAGGCCCGTGGCGCCATCCGGGTTTTCCTGTGACAGGAATGGAGGGCCGTAGGTGCGCGCGGTGAGCTCGCGCAGCGTCTCTTCAAAGAGGATGAGGCCGACGTTGAAGTCTGGGTGCAGTGCGCGCTGCTTGAAGTCCTGATCACTCAGGTCGTCGTCGCCGCTGGCATGGCCGAGCTCGAAGATGGCTTCGCCCAGAGGCTCGCCCTTATCGTTGTCGACGAAGTAGCCGAGCCGGGCAACGCCGCCGTTGATGTCGGCTCGCTTCTTCTCGTTCTTGCTGGGGAAGGGCACGCCTCCGAAGGTCTTGCCGAAGATGGCAACCGCTTCGGCTTCCGCGTAGAGGGGGCCGTAGCGCAGGCGCGCCCAGGCATCGCCGATGAACACATCCGAACCGGTGTCGACACAGGGAACATTCTCGCCGTCGAAGACCCCGCAGTTGGGTTGGCCATCGAGCGCAGATGGCTGGGTCGATCCGCGATCGGAGTGTCGCCACACCCAATAGGTTCCAATGCGAAGCTCGTCAGTGGCGCGCGCTAGGGGACCACCGAGGTTGGGATACGGATCGTTCCAGACCAAGAGGCCGACGTACTCGTTGATGTCGTCGCCAGGGCTCGACAGGAAGCCCTGTTGGCCGTAGGGGCGAAACTGGGCACCAGCAGGCTCCGCGCGCAAAAGAGGTGCCTCGCTGATCTTGTCGTAGGCCAGACCCATGACCAGCTTGCTGCTCTTGTCGACGCTGCCTGAGAGAGCCTTGATGACGCTGATAGGCTTGGTAATGAAGAGAATGCGATCGGCCACCGAGCCAAAGTGGTTGTCGCCGAAGTCGTCGTCGAAGTAGGTGTCGAGGCTCTCGCGCTGGGGGATGTGCCTCGGCCGTTCGACATCGGTGTCGAGGTAACTACTGCCACCGCCATTGGCCAAAAGACCCATG
>JAHEAK010000172.1 GCA_024642805.1 Kofleriaceae bacterium
GAGCGCGTGCTCATCAAGATTGCCTCGACCTGGCAGGGCATCCGCGCCGCCGAGCGTCTCGAAAGGGAAGGCATCCACTGCAACTTGACGCTCCTGTTTGGATTGCATCAGGCCGTTGCCTGCGCCGAGGCCAAGGTCACCCTGGTCTCTCCCTTCGTGGGCCGTATCCTCGACTGGTACAAGACCGACACCGGGCGCGAGTCCTACCCGGCCTCCGAAGATCCTGGCGTGTTGTCAGTGACGGGCATCTACAACTACTTTCGAAAGTACGATTACAAGACGGAGATCATGGGCGCTAGCTTCCGCAACCTCGGCGAGATCACCCAGCTTGCCGGCTGTGATCTGCTGACCATTGCACCGAAGTTCCTGGCGGAGCTGCAAGAGCAGAAGGGCAATTTGCCACGCATGCTCAGCCCAAGCGCTCACGAGTCGCTCGAGATCGAAAAGCTCAGCATGGACGAGGCTAGCTTCAACAAGATGCACGACGCGGACCGGATGTCCAAGGACAAGCTCAGCGAAGGTATCGAAGGCTTCTCAGCCGCCCTCGTCGCCCTCGAGGGTTTGCTCGAAGAACGGCGTAGCCAGCTCGAGCACTAGCATCCTGGCGCGCGCGACGAACACGCTGGTCGCGCGTGGCTCAGCGGGCTTCGACGGCTCGCGCTCGGGGCAAGGAACTGTCAGAAGCGACCTTGTCCTCGTAGGTGGCGATGCCTGCGGCGGCCACCCACCACTGGCCCTTGTGCTTCACCGCGGGAATCTCGAAGGCGATGGTGTGTCGCTGGGTGGTCAGCAATATCAGCGGCAACACCGGCCACAGGCCGAGGCGGATGCCGACCATGGCCCACGCGGGGAACAAGCGCACGCGCAGCTCCACCTGAAGGTAGTGAAGCGGGCCCACGGTGTGAGTTTCGCGAATCTTGAGTCTGGATAGGCGCCTGTAGAAGCCTTGTCCACTGCCAAGGATGGCTGACCAGTAGCGCTGGAGGTCCCGTGGCTGTCGAAACAGGACGCTTTCCTCTGTGATGTGCAGGGCTGAGCTGGCCCGACGGACCAGGGTCTCGCCAACAGCCATAGGCGCGACGATCGAAAAGGCGCGCGTCCAGTTTTGGTGCGCGATGATGCGCAGATAGCAACGCACGGCCAGCTCAGGTCGACTTCGATCCCGAATGCTTGGGATCAATAGATCCGTCCGCAGCATCACCAGACCAGCGATGAGCCCAAAGAGGGCGAAGGGGCCGGCGAAAGCCAGGATGAACACGGAATTCAGCGAGCGAGTTGCTGCCTGCGCACTCGTGATGCTCGGTACGATGGCGACGGCGAAGACGAACCAGGAGAAGATGGTTGCACCGCGAAATCGACCCGGCTGGCCATCGAGATCGGCCTCCTCCTCGGCGTGGCTCGCGTACTCGTCGAGCGCTTCTTTCGAGATGAACGGAGCGGTTTGGGCCTCCACGCCCACATCGTATCGCAAGCGCAAGGTCTGTCGAGCCTCTTCTGCCTCGTGTGGGAAGGAGCCCCCGGCTAGTGTGCCTCGGACCAGTTGGCGCCGACACCGACATCGGCGATGAGCGGGACCTTGAGGGGATGCACGTGCTCCATCTTGTCCTTGACCATAGCGCTGAGCTCTTCGACCTCGCCCTCGGGTACTTCGAAGACCAGCTCGTCGTGAATCTGCAAGAGCATGCGCGCCTGCATCTTGCGCTGCTTCATCTCGGCGTCGATGTGCAGCATGGCCAGCTTGCAGATGTCGGCGGCCGAGGCCTGGATGGGCGTGTTGGCAGCGATGCGCTCACCGGCCTGGCGAATCATGAAGCTGTTGCTCGATAGCTCGGGGATGTAGCGGCGACGGCCCAGGAGGGTGGTCACGAAGCCGCAGCCGAGAGCGGTTTCGATGGTCTCATCGAGCCACTCACGCACGCCGCTGTAGGCCTCGAAGTAGCCATCGATGTAGCCCTGCGCTTCTTTTTTGGCGACGCCGATGATCTGTGCCAGCGCGGTAGAGCCCTGGCCGTAGATGGTCGAGAAGTTAACCAGCTTGCCCACCGAGCGCTGCTCGCGGCTGACCTCGTCGAGGCTGCACTTGAAGATCTGACTTGCCGTGCGCGAGTGCACGTCGAGGTTGTTGGCGAAGGACTCGACCAGGAGATCGTCGCCGGTGAAATGGGCCAGGAGGCGCAGCTCGATCTGGCTCCAGTCCGCAGAGATGAGCTTGTGGCCCTCTTTGGCGATGAAGGTCTCGCGGATGCGCCGGCCCTCGGGGGTCTTGATGGGCGTGCGCTGCAGGTCGGGCTCGGTGGTGATGAGTCGACCGGTGGCGCCCACCGTCTGCTGAAAGGTGGCGTGCACGCGGCCGGTGGCCTTGTTGACCTCGCGCTGCAAGACATCGGTGTATGTGTTGATGAGCTTGGCCAGCTTGCGGTGCTCGAGCAAGACCGAGGCGATTTCGTGCTTGGCGACCAATCGCTCCAAGACCTCGGCCTTGGTCGAGTAGCCGCTCTTGGTGCGCTTGATGACGGGCAGGCCCAGCTCCTCGAAGAGCACGGTGGCTAGCTGCTTGGTGGAAGCGATGTTGAACGTGTGACCGGCGTGGCGATAGATCTCACGCTCGTACTCGGCCAGGCGTGCGGCAAACTCCTTGCCCATGGCGGCCAGGCTCTTGGGATCGACGAGGATGCCGGCCAGCTCCATGCTGCCCAGGAGCCAGGACAGTGGCAAGTCGATGTCGAAGAGGTAGCCCTTTTGCTTTTCGCTCTCCAATCGCTCGCGCACCTTGGGCCAGCACTGAAAGATGGCATCGACCTGTTGACCGCTCCACTCGCGCATCTCCTCGGCCGATAGTTCACTGAAGCGCCGCTCCTTTTGCCCCGCGCCCAGGATCTGCTTGGCTGGGGGCACGGTGGTGTGCAGAAAGTCCTTGACCACTTGATCGATGCGATGCGGAATGAGCTTGGTTGGGTCGACTAAGAATGATTCTAATATTGTGTCGCCAACGACTCCTTCTAGGGCAATTCCCACGCGCTGCAAGCAGACCCACAGCTCTTTGGCGTTGTGACAGATCTTGGCCTTGGAGGCGTCCTCCAGCCAGGGGCGTAACAAGGCCAGAGCCTCCTCTCCCAAACCGTCCGGACCAGCAAGTGGCACCAGCGTGGCGTGCCCGGCCTTGGCCGAGAAGCAGAGTGCGGCCAGCGTGCCCGTGACCGGGGAGGGCAGATCGAAGAGCGGCAGGACGGCGACCCGCTCCTGCGAATCGAGGGCGCTGATGAGCGCGCGCACCTGCGATAGATCCGTCGTCGCGGTGTACTCGCTGTTCTTGTCGGCGCTCTGCTCTTGCGCGACGGCCTCCGCCGAAAGCAAGGAGTAGAACTCGAGCTGGGTGTAGAGCTCATTGAGGGCGCTTGACTCGGGCAGATCCAGGCGCAGGTCCTTGAGACTCTTGTCGAGAGTGGCGGCCTTGTCGAGGGTGGCAAGCTCACGGCTCAGACGCGCTTGATCGGCAAACTCGATGAGGTTGGCCTTTTGCCTGCCCTTGAGCTCGTCGGCATGAGCCAGCACCTGGTCCAGCGTGCCAAAGCGTTCGAGCAGCTGGGCTGCGCCCTTGGCGCCGATGCCAGGCACACCGGGAATGTTGTCGGCCTTGTCGCCGACCAGCGCTTGCCAGTCTACGAACTGTTCTGGTGGCACGCCCCACTTCTTGCGCACCAGGTCGGGTGTGTAGACCACGTCGCGCAGGGTGTCGACCATGCGCACGTTTGGCGAAATCAGCTGCGCAAAATCCTTGTCGCCCGAGATGATGTGCACCTCCATCTTGGCCTCGAGAGCCTGGGCGACCAGGGTGGCGATGATGTCGTCGGCCTCGTAGCCAGGCTCGCGCAGGAGCGGAAACTGATGGGCCAGGACCAACTTGTCGATCCATGGCAGCTGCACCTTGAGCTCTGGATCCATGCGCGGGCGGTGCGACTTGTACTCGGGGTACTTCTCGGCGCGAAAGGTCTTGCCGGGCGCGTCGAAGACCACGGCCCCGTACTCAGGCGTCTTGCCGCTGAGCACCTTCTTGAACATGTTGGCAAAGCCGTAGATGGCGTTGGTGGGCAGCCCCTTGGAGGTCGAGAAGTTGGCGGGAATCGCGAAGTAGGCCCGATAGATGAGCGAGCTGCCGTCGACGAGGATCAAGCGTTCCGATGCCATGCGCCCATCCTAGCGCGAGCGACGGGCATGTGGGCGCGCAGCCCGCTCGGATCTGCGCGCCACTAGGGCAGGGCGATGCGACCAGGGGCGCCATTGCTGCCGGTCTGGGTGTGGCAGCTGTTGCAATCGCCCTCGGCTTGCGCGAGCGTCATGGAGCGCTCGCGATCCTGGTACTTGATCGTCGCGGTGATGGGGAAGCTCACTGCCTGTGCACTGTAGAAGTTGCCCACGCTGTTGGCGGTCAAAACCAGCACCCGCTCGTCGGCACCTTTGATTTCGATGGTGACAGGTCCACCGCCAGCGGATCCGCCGTTGCAGTCAACGGGTTCGTGACCGCTTGCGAACACCGTCCCGGCCACGGTGAAGGCCGGGCCATCGAGCAAGCTGTGGCAGGTGATGCAAGCATCGCCGGGGTGCATGGCAGGTGACTCGCGATTGCCCTCGGTCCAGAAGCTGTTGCTAGTGCAGGTGGGCTCCGCTGCAAAGGGATCGGGCGCAGCGTCAGCCAAGTCGGCATCCGGTGCAGACGAGACGTCTGCGCAAGCAACAGCCAGCGGCAGGAACAGGATGCATGCGCGGAGACGATGTGCACACCAGAGGCTCATAGCCTAGGTGTAGCGCGTCTCGACGGAGCAAACCAAGACGATCTAGAGCCGTGACAGGAGCGCTCTACTTCGCTTTGCGCAAGTCTTACGTTTGGCTCGATCGGCGCGGGTTGTCAGCGCGTTTCCTGCCGGTTGTCGCTACGCACTTGGCTTGCGAGTTAGGGACGAGGACTGCGGCGCAGGCTATTGGCGTCGTTCCAAATCACGTATTGCGAGGTAAGCGCGACGGGACCTTGCGCGGCCTCGAGCACGGGCTCGAAGAGCTGGGTGCCTTCGTTGAACAAGAAGGCACCCGCGTCAGTCGAGACCAGGAGCGCAGCGTCGTCGGCGGCGATTGCTTGCAGGGTGTAGGCGGAGATGTCGCTGAGCTCCTCGACGCTCACGTTGCTACCGCTGCCAAGCGGCTGTGCCGGGTAGCGGCGCAAGCCGACCTCCATGCTCGGTACGTGCTCGGTGCCCAAGAATGCGTGGGTGCTGTTGGCGACCATGAGCTCTGGTTTGGGTTTGGGATTGGAGGCGCCCTGGTTGCCAAAGACGAACGAACCTTCGATTTGCTGTTGATTGAGATCCTGAATGAAGAACTCGTAGTAGCTATCGGCAGCTTCGCCGTCGATGACCCAGAGCTTGTTGCCAACGACCAGAACGCCGGTCGGCAGGTCAAAGTTCTGAACACGCGGTGTGCCGCCAGCGATGGGCACGGAGCTCAGGGTTCGGCCCTCGATGGCGTAGGCTCGCTCGTTGGTGACGGCTAGACCCAGGTTGAGGCGTTCGCCGCGCAATAGATCGACTCCGCCTGTGCCGTCGGTGACCACCGAGTGCAGGGTGGTGGTCGTCGATGCCAGCACACGATTGCCTGCTCTTTTGACCTGAAAGATGTTGTAGGGCGAGGCGTCCCAAAGCTCGGTGCCTGCGCCGCCATCGATGGAGTAGCGCACGAGCTTGGGTCCATCACACACGTACACAAAGTTGTCGTCGGCGGTCATGCAGGTGGGAGGGAAGGCATGCTGGGCGATGACCTTCTCTGTCGCTTGCGGTCCGCCATCTGGGCTGCTCGTGCCCGCGTCAGCACCTGGTGTCCTTTGGTCGCTGCCACCAGAACAGGCAGCGCTGGCGCTTGCCAACAAGAGCGCTCCGAGTCGAAGCCGAGCCGAGGTGTGGGGAGGTGTCGTGATGGTCATGCGCGGGCTTCGACGGCAGCGCTAGGCGGCTATTCACATGCTTGGTCAAGAGCTGGCAAGGGCTCGAAATCCCAGGTTCAGGCCTGAGAGGCCGTAGCAGGTCCCCTCGAACTCAGCCCTTTCGAGCGGCACTTGCGATTGGCGAACTAGCCGACGACCACAAAGCCCTCGATCGAGCGCACAGGCAGGGGGCACAGGCGCTGTCCCTTGCAGGGGCCGCGGGTGCAGACGCCGCTATCGACGCTGAAGAGGGCACCGTGATGGTGACAGGCAATCTCGCCATCGCCGTAGAGCGCGGGCATGCCGGCCGTGCCCATGGGCCGATGGCGATGCGGGCAGTCGGCGACGAAGGCGCGCGGCTGACCCTTGCGCAGGGTCACGAAGCAGAGAAATTCTGAGCTGCCAATCTTGACGTACTTGGGCCTCTCATCGGCTAGCTCAGTCAGCGCGCACACCTTGGTTCCCAGCGCCGGGGCGCCCTTGAGCTTGCGCCAATCGGGTCGCGTGAAGCGGGCAAGCAGAGCGCGCAGCACGCTACTCGGCCGCGGCGCTCTGCATCCCGGCGCTTGGCACCGAGTGCGGCGAGGCCAGCCCAGGTAGACGTCGCGCGGGCAAGACCAGCTTGGTGGGCACCGCTACACCACCGGTCCTGGGAATCTTGTAGGAGCGACCAGCGTAGATGCGGCTGTTCTTGAGACCGTTGGCTCGCTTGAGCACATCGACACTGGTGCGATTCTTCTTGGCGATGCGATTGAGGCTGTCGCCACGCACAGCCTTGTAATATTGATAATAGGTCGGAGGCTTGATCTTCTTGTGCTTGAGCAGGCTGGCGTAGATGCGTCGTCCTGTCTCTTGCGCAATGGGATTGTAGTAGCGCACGTGCAGGTGGGTCTGGTGACCATCTTCGTGCATGAGCATGGGCCTAAGGGTGGTATCGGGGCTGCCGAAGACCTGCGCGATCCACTCTGGATCCTCACCTTGCTCGGTGGCGTAGTCGCGGAAGAGGGTAATGAGCGATCGATCGATGAAGATGACCTGCAGATCGGTTTCGGTGATCGTGGTCTTGATGAAAGCCCAGGTGCGAGCCATGTCGAGGTTGCTGGCGTCGGCCTTGGCGTACCACTGGCTGTTGTCGAGATAGTAGAAGCCAACGTCGACATCGCGACCGCTCTGGTGGCTCACGTGCGGCACGAAGTGCCCGCCATCTGGCCGGCTGATGTCGCCAACGTTGAGCGGCTGGGTCTCGGGAAAGATCTCGTTGACACGGTGGATGGTGTGCGTGAGGTAGTCGATGGTCTCTTGCGTTCCATAGGTCTCGCGAGGGTTGACGATCTTCCACTCGGGGCCCTCGGGCATGGCAATTGCGCCAAAGAGAGCGCCACCGCTGGTCTTGCCCAGCGAGGCGGGTCCCAGTTGCGCAGGATCCTCGAGCAGCATCTTCTCGAGCTCGGCATCGCTGACCTCGGCAAAGGGGTGCGGTGCTTGCTCGACGGCAGGCGGCAGGGCTCCCGACACGTCCTCAAGCTCAGGCTCGTTGTAGTTGGCTTCGCCTTTGTTGGGATCAGCGCTCTCATCCAAGGCGACTTCGTCGTCGCTACCTGCGCCGCTCCTGGCCACGCTCGAAGGTCCAACGGTACGACTGCCGCAGCCGGTCGTTACCGCACAGAGAACTAATACAAACAGAGAGAGGCGCACAGGCAACGAGACTACAAAAAGCCCACCCGGCACGCTAGTAAATGGCGGAGCAGCGGGGCGAGCGCACCTGCCCTCGGCAAAGCTTGCGGCTGCGTGGCGTGTACCCTGGCCACAAGGGCAGGGCAGGCCGTGCACGCCGTGCCGAGGCGGGCCGAGGAATGCGTTTACTTGGGCGCTCTTAGGCCGTAATTTGCGGGTATGAAAGCCGCATCCGACTTTGCCGCCCGCGTGGGCATTGAGCTGCCTCTCATCTGTGGCGCCATGTACCCCTGCTCCAACCCGGAGCTGGTGGCGGCCGTCTCCAAAGCGGGCGGCATTGGCATCATCCAGCCGATTTCCATGAGCTACGTGCATGGCCACGACCTGCGCGAGGGCATTCGCCTGATTCGCAGACTGACCGACCGTCCAGTTGGCTTCAACGCCCTCATCGAAAAGTCGTCGAAGATCTATGAAGAGCGCATGCGCAAATGGGTGGGCATTGCCTTGGACGAAGGCGTGCGTTTCTTCGTGACCGCACTGGGCAACCCGGCCTGGGTCGTGGAAGAGGTGCACGCGCGCGGCGGCCTGGTCTTTCACGATGTCACCAACCGCAAGTGGGCCGAAAAAGGGCTCGAGGGCGGCGTCGACGGCCTCATCTGCGTCAACAGCCGAGCCGGTGGCCACGCCGGTAATCAGAGCCCGGAAGCCCTGTACAACGAGCTTGCCGACCTTGGCGTGCCCCTGGTGTGCGCGGGTGGCGTCGGTAGCGAGAGTGAGTTCGTCGATCGCCTGCAGATGGGCTACGCGGCAGTGCAGATGGGCACGCGCTTCATCGCCACCACCGAGTGCAAAGCGCACGGCGACTACAAGGCGGCCATCTGCAAAGCGGAAGAAAAAGACATCATCCTGACCGAGCGCATCTCGGGCATTCCGGTCGCCGTCATCAAGACCGCGTACATCGAAGCGCTTGGCCAGCACGCCAACTGGCTCGAGAAGAAACTCTTGCAGAACCCACGGACCAAGCACTACATGCGCCTGGCCTATCAGCTCAAGTCGGTGTGGCAGCTCAAGCGCGCCTCGCTGAAAGGAGCCAACTACAAAGACTTCTTTCAGGCTGGCAAGAGCGTCTCTGGCGTGCACGAGGTCGAGCCGGTGCAAGTCATCATGGACCGCTTTGCCGCTGCCTATGCCAGTGCGCATGCCAGCGCCCATGTCTCGCCGACCAGCGTAAGGGCCTAGTAGACGTCCGCGAGACATGCGAGCGGCGAGCCGATGCGATGAGCGAGCCGATCAGGCAATCGTGCGATAGC
>JAHEAK010000173.1 GCA_024642805.1 Kofleriaceae bacterium
CAGCGCCACTGCCAGTGCCACCATCGCCACCCATGGCTGGATCGTGTCGCTCGGCGACGCCGCAAGCGCACAGCCCCAGGAGGGCTGCGAGCATGTAGGCGCGGCATCGAGCGAGCGAGTTCATCATGAGTCGGTATCACGCGCTGCTATGCGCGCCAACCATCTTTTTGTCTAGAAGTTGTGGCCAAGCGAGAGCGAGGCGGTTGGGCTGCCAGTGCCGCCACCATCCAAGCGGGCGTTGTAGCGCTGAATGTCGTAGTTAGCGCGGCTTGGATCGACGGTGTGCGAATCGGGCTCGAAGCGGGCCGCCCCGATCCGGGCCAGGTACCAACCTGACGAGCCAGCCACGAGGCCTCCCGTCGACAGGCCGTAGCGCAGTGCGAAGTTCTCAGAGGGCACGAAGAAGCTGGCCACAAAGGTGGCGACGCCACCGATCATCAGACCCTTGCCCCACTTGTTCATCGTGATTCCAGATTGGCGATAGTCACGATGCTCTTGCAGCGCTTGATCATTACCGACGATGCGCAGGAAGTCTTCGTCATCGAGCTGTGTGCCACCTTGCATCGGGTACCAGGTCGTCCAGTGGACGGTGGTGGTGCGATCTTCGTAGAGCTCGGAGCTGCCGACGTTTTGGCCTGTACTGTCTTTGTGAACTACCTAGCCAACCTTTTCCTTCTGGGTGTAGCTAGCTTGGTGTTCTTCTGTTCGGACCCAGAGTTCTTCGCCGCTGGCCTCGAGGCCGAGAACGGGTTTCTTGGGGGTGGGCCAGGCTTGCGCGCAACCACTGGCGAATCCAATAAGGGTTAGAAGGGGTACTGCCAGGTTCTTTGATACGGTCATGCTTCTCAATTCCTCGTGTCTCAACGTTCACCATGGAAGAGACCCTTGGCCTTCGAGTGGCGCGCGCCAGCCGCCGCTTTTCGGTTTCGCACTTCTAAGTACTTAGATATGCGAGGGAAAATCTTTGTGCTTTGCGTCTGCCCTCGGCTGTGGCGCACTCCGGGCACAATGAAAGCGAGCGCAGGCGAAATTCAGCGCTTCCTGGCCAGTCTGCCAGCGGAGCGGGTGGGCGACTTTGCCTCGTTGGCCGAATTGCCAGAGCGTCTTGCCGAGGTTTGTTCGCGGGCACGGGAGGCGTGGCCGGCGCTGGAGACCTCTGCCGAGAACTTTCTGGCCTATCTTGCCGAGCGTAGCGTCGGCGACAAAGCGCCGGCCGCCGCGCTCGAAGAGTTTGATGCTCCTGGTCTGTACCTGGCCTGCGCGTGCGCATCGCAAGAGGCGCCAGCGTTGCGGGCCTTTCAGGAACTACTCAGTCCCTACGCGCGCTCGGTGGCTATGCGCATGGGCCTGAGCGCCAGTGATGCCGAGGACCTGGTGGCGACCTTGAGTGAACAGCTTCTGGTCGGCGACGGGCAGGGAGCGCCGCGCATCGTCCAGTACCAGGGACGAGGGAACTTGCGCGCCTGGCTCAAGATCTCGGTTACGCGCATGGCCCTGCGTCGCTCGAAGAAGCATCAAAAGCAGCAAGAGGTGCCAGAAGAGGCCCAGCTTCTCCCCGAGAGCGCGGAGGACGATCTACTCCTGGCCTATCTGCGCCACCAATATAGAGAGCCATTTACGGCCGCGTTTCGGCAGGCCTTTCACAATTTATCCAACGACGATCGACTTTTGATGCGAAGAAAGTTTGTTGATGGACTCACAGGAGATGAGCTTGCCTCGTTGCACCAAATTCACCGCGGGACCGTGATACGCAGGCTCGCCCGCGCCCGACAACAACTCGTGGACGAGATCCGAGCAACATTGGTACAGAGGCTGAAAGTGAGTGATGACGAAGTCGACTCGATCATACGCGTCCTGCGCAGCCAGCTGGACGCGAGCTTTGGGTCACTCTTGGGAGTCAGTGCTTCACTGTAGGCCCATGCCATTGCGAGTGCGTACCAGCCTCGTGCTCGTCCTGATCTTGGCCTGGTCGGGGCTGGCTCGTGCGGACAAGGAGGAGGCCGGCGAGCATTCGAGCCGCGCACAAGCCCACCTGCGCACTTCCGAGTTCGAGCTCGCCATCGAAGAATTCGAGAGAGCCTACGCCGCCTATCCCTCCGCGCAGTTTCTGTACAACATGGCCCAGATTCAGCGAAAGAATCTCGATCAGTGCCAGCCCGCGCTGCGCTCGTATCGGCGCTTCCTGGCGTCGGCACCTTTTGCGAGCGAGGCGCTGCGCAAGGCCGAGATGGTCGCCCGCAAGTACCAGAGCCTTCTCTCTGCTCGTTGCCCTGAACCAAGCGAACCCAGCGGCGACCCTGCTCGCAGCGATCCGCCGAGAGCTGCTGGTGTCCATGATGGCGAGATGTTCTCCGAGCCAGTGGCGCCAGCGCGGACGCATGGCCTTGCCGCTGATCACGCAGCGCCCTCCGACCCGAAAAGCGATCTTCGCTCCGGTGCGGGCGGAGGCGGCTACGACTATGGCATCGAGCCCTTGCGTCCCATCGTGCGCATCGATGGTGGTGGCAACCAATACCGCCTTGGCGATGTCGACGTGCCCATCACGGGCTCGATTCGCGCCACCCTCGGTTGGCCCCTCGGCATCGATGAGTTTCCTCTGCGCGGACTTTTGAGCGTCGGCACCTCGCCGATGCGTTATCGAGGCAGCGAGTCGGGGGTCGCGCTCTTCGTGCCTGTGATGGTGGGCCTAGAGCTGGCCACTGCCACCGAGGGCGTAAGCCTGGACGCGGCGCTCGAAGTCGGCGGTCTCGGCATCTACGGGCTCGCCGAAGGCAATCCGATTAGCATGGACGGCAAGGCGATGGACTCGAGCTGGAGCACGGCCATCAACGCGCGCGTCGGCTTGAGTGTGCCCGTTCTCGCGGCCTGGTCGGTCAACGGCGGGCTCGAGCTTGGCACCGCCAGTCGCCCGGATGGATTTGCCAGTGACATAGGATCAATCCTCATGTTCGGCCTCACGGCGGGCCTGTCGCGCGAACTGTAGAGCACCGCATGGGCTGCCCGAGCGACGACATCATTTCTGAGTACCTGCAGGGACAACTGTCAGTGCAGGCGCGCCAGCTGGCGGATCACCATCTCGATGCCTGCCCTGAGTGTCGAGCGCTGATTTCGGAGCTGGCACGATCGACGCACCACAGCCCAGAGGGCGCTGCAGCGCATGGGCTCGGGCACGCTCCCGGGCGTTCAGAGGAACACCTAGGCGAGGCCCAGAGCGCTCCTGCTATGCCCGGCGTTGGGCCCGGCGTGCTCATCGCTGGCAAGTACGAGATCATCGAGGAGATTGCTACCGGCGGCATGGGCGTGGTCTATCTGGCGCAGCAGTCGGGACTCAATCGCAGCGTAGCCATCAAACTCATGCGCGCGTCAGTGGCCGGCAGCGTCGATGCCGCCATTCGCTTCACGCGCGAGGCTCGCATTGCCGCGCAGCTCTCCAGCCCCCACATCGTCAGCGTTGTCGACATCGGCCTCACCGAGGAGGGCTTGCCCTTCATCGTCATGGAGCATCTGAAGGGGCGGGACCTCGAGAGTCATCTCGCCGCTTGTGGCGCCCTGCCGGTGAGCGAGTGCATCGAACTCGCCAGGCAGATTTGTCGCGGTCTGCACGAAGCGCACAGCCAGGGCATCGTGCATCGCGACCTCAAACCGAGCAACATCTTCTTGGTGCCCGAAGCGGGTGGCGGGAATCGCGCCGTTCTCCTCGATTTCGGCGTGTCCAAGCTCACCACCCAGGCCGACCTCTCGCTCACCCAAACCGGAACGGTCATGGGCTCGCCGCGCTACATGTCGCCAGAGCAGCTGGCCGACTCCAAAGGCGTCGATCATCGAGCCGACATCTGGTCGCTCGGCGTCATCATCTACGAACTTCTCGCAGGCACGCCCCCCTACAAGTCCAACACCCTCGTGCATCTGGTTGCTGAAATCCTGCAAGGAAGGCCACAGCCTCTGCGAGAAATTCGTCCTGATGTGCCGGCCGGGCTCGTGGCCATCGTCGAGCGCTGCCTGCGCCGCGAACCGCAGGAGCGATTCGACAACGCACAAGCCCTTGCGCAAGCCCTCACCAGCTCGCAGAACGATCGATTTGTGTCGACGCAGGTCGCCATCTCGCCCCATGCGATGCCGGCGGCACGCAGGGCGCACGTTGCCCCAGACCGTGACCTAAAGGGCACGGCCGAGCTGCGAGCAGAACTGAGCGCCGGGCAGCGCACACGGCAAGTTGCCATCCTTGTCACGCTGGTGGCCGGCGTTGCGCTGCTCGCTGCGCTCTTCTTCCTGGGCGGGCCATCGAAGGGCAGCCAACACCGCGATGCGGAGCCTGCGGCGCTTCCGCAGCCAGACCCCGCTACCCATCTCGAAGAAAGCACCGAGCCTTCTGTCAATGGGCCCGCTGCTGCTCGGGCCGGAGTCGAAGAGCACGCTGTGGATGGCGAGCTCGATGGCGAGCTCGAGGTCGATGCGCCCGAGCGGATCGCATCTCCAGAGCAAGACGATGCAGAAAGCCCAGAGGGCGGCAGCGGTCAGCACGATCGCAAGCGGCCACGCGGCAAGGGCGCCAAGAAGCCGGAGGGCGCAAACGCTTCGTCTGGGCGAGATCCAGCGGATGGTCCCACCAGCCCTGAGATCGACGAAGACGCCATCCTCGACATTCCCCTCTAGGGGCTGGCGAGCAGCTCGCCGCGAGCTGCGTTGCGGCACGGGCCTTGCTCTACCCAGGGCATGTCCTCCTCCTCCTCCCCCCAAACTCCTAACATTCGCCGAAATCGGCCCGCCAGACTCTTCGGCTTTCTCATGCTGGCTAGCGCGCTGGCCACTACCTTTGCCTGTTCAGAAGCCACTGAGCAGGACAGTGGGCAACTCGATGGGCAACTCGTCGGTGCCGGCGGCAAGGCGGATGATCCCAACACGCTGCCCCTGGCCAGCCACGAGATTCGCTCTCGGGCCGACTTCGAGGCTCGCGCCTTCAGCGGCAGCGGCCTGGTGGTCATGGGCCGCTCCATGAAATTCCTGATCGACTTGCGCGATCCTCGCTCGCCAGCCATCAACTACATGAACTCGGGATTTCGCGAGCACGGTGAGCGCCCACAGTCCTCCCAGTACCACTTCTTCTTTGCCAAAGCGATTCTCTCCGGCTTCCGCGAGTCCATCGCCACCTTCAACGACGCCACCTACTGGGCCGACACCAAGAAATACGTCGCAGGGACGATTCAAGAGTATCGCTTAAACGGCAAGACCGTCTTTGGCATTCAGCTCTATCCGCAAGACGTCGGCAAGGAAGACACCATCCTCACCATCGTCAAAACGGTGGCCTCTTCCTTCAGCATCCCTGACTCCTCGCTTGCCTTTGTCGCCTCGGGTCCGCAGCAAACCACCGATACCGTCGCCGACGATCTCGAAGCCCTGGGCGTCGACAATCGCAGCGTGGAGAGCATTCTCGGCGACATCAACTATCTGCCGATGAACGTCGGCGAGGCCTGGGGCTACTTGCGCATGTTTCCCGAACCGGATGCCCTGCTTGGGCCAACGGATATTCCCGTCTTCGAGGAACTGCCTCTCGAGCTAAGCGTGGTCGCTGGCGTCATGACGCGCTCGCTACAAGATGCCAGCTCGCACGTGAATCTCAAATCGAAGGAGCGCGGCACGCCCGACATGGTGCTGCGCGACGCTGGTCCCGACAATGAGCTGCTCAAACGCTGGATCGACAAACCCATCCACCTGGTCGTCGGGCCCGATGGATTTCAGATCACGGCCACCAGCAGGGCCACCGTCGAAGAGAAGCTGCGCCAACACCTCGACCGACCATGGACCGAGATGCCCGTCGTCGATGAGGAGCGCATGCTCTCCTTTCGCGAGATGTGTCCCGAGTTCTCCAGCGAGTGTCTCGAGCTCGATCACCACTACGGTTCCAAGGCCACCCACCTGGGCTTTCTGCAGAGTAGGCAAGTCCTCGGGCACGCGGGCCAGCCGGGCAGCCTGAGTGAGGAACTCGGCTACGACCTGGTGCCGCAGGGCTTCGCGCTGCCACTGACTCACTATCGCGAGTTTGTCGAGCTGCCGGCCAATGCCGAGCTCAAAGATAAGATCGATGCCTTTGTCGAGCTCGAGAAGACCGACATCGTCACGCCGCAAGAGCGCCAAGCTCGGATTCGCGAGATCAAGGAGCTCTTCTATCACGGGCAATTCCCTGATGGACGATTGCAAGAGATCGAGACCGAGCTGAGCGCTGTCATGCCAGCCGGTTTGCGCCGCATCAAGCTGCGCTCGAGCGCCAACGCGGAGGACATTCCCAACTTCGATGGTGCCGGCCTGTACAACAGCTTCACGGCGGTCTTCAGTCAGACTGACCTGCCGGACGGAAGTTGTAGCGAAGAGATCGACAGCGATGGCGACCTGCGCATCGTGCCACGCACCGTCAACTGCGGCATCAAGGGCGTGTACGCCAGCTTGTGGAACCAGCGCGCGGTCGAAGAGCGCAACTTTGCCAGACTGGATCACGCGACTGCCGCCATGGGTGTGGCCATCGTGCCGAGCTACGACTTTGAGTCAGACGTCGCCGCCAACTCAGTCGTCATCACCCGAGTGGTCAGCAACGGCGGCATCAGCGGCTACACCTTCTCCGTGCAGGAAGGCAACGTGCTGGTCACCAACCCGCCGGCCGGAACGATTTCGGAGCAGACCATCGCCGCCTTCCTCGACGAGAACGTCGCCAATAGCTTCATCCTTACCCGTCACGCCACGCCCGCTCTGGGCGCGCCCGCTCGCACCACACCGATCTTGAGCGTCGCACAGCAAGAGGAAATGCTGCGCATCGCCCGGCAAGTGGAAGAGGCCTACTGCCGTGCCGAGCCAAGCTACTACAACGGTAACTGCGATCAGGTCACCGTCGATCCAGGCAAGCCAACGGCCCTCGATATGGAGTTCAAGATCCTCGAGAACGGCCACTTCGTGTGCAAACAGGTCCGTGAGTTCGCCGGTTCCGACCTCGACAACAAGGCAGACGATCTTGGTGATTCGGTCGATGAGGGCGACATGAGCGGCTGCAACAGCTCTGGACATTCCGGCTTGGGCTCGGCTCTCTTGCTCTTGCTTGCTTGTCTGGCACTCGGCCGTGCTCGCGCATCTCGCACGGGTGGTGCGTGCCAGTGAGGGCCAAGGTCTTGGCTCCTATTCTGTTGCTTGCCTCCCTCGCGGCCTGTGGCACAGATTCCGAGCCCGCACCGGCCAGCGGCCTGCAGGAAGAAAGCATCGATGCCAGCGTGCCAGCGACGCCCTGTCGAGAGGTGAAGTCGGTGCTCTTTGATCTCGGGGAAACTCTGGTGGCCGCTGACGAGCAGGGCGGCTTCGTGGAGAGAGCCGCGGTCGAGCCCCTCCTCGAGCAGTTGCGCGCCAGGGGCATGCAGCTTGGCGTCATCACCACAGTCCCCGACGACTGGAACCTCGACGATCTGCGCGCCGCATTGCCACGCCCAGGCCTCCTGGATGCTTTCGATGTCGTTCTCTTGAGCTCACAATCGGTGGCTCCGCCCAAGCCCGCGCCCGCCGCCTATCGCGAGGCCGTCTCGCTCTTGCCGGTTCCACATGCCATGGAGCAGAGTGTGTACGTCACCGAGTCACTCGAGGAAATCGCGGATCGCGAAGTCGATCCCAGCAGTGGGGCCAGGGCGACCGGCATGCTCGGGCTGCATATCTCGAGCGCCGCACCGAGCCCACTTGCCGACTACACGGTTGACCCCACACAGCTCGGTGCCATTGCAACCATCGCCGAGACCGAGTGGGCCCCCTGTTCCTCGCCCTGAGCCAGCTGTGCGCGAGCTCTCAAGGACTGGTCGGGCCTGGGCACAGTCGGCCGAGACGCAAGTTCTTGGTCGCGCTACTGGTAACGAAGACGCCGCGACCGTCGCCAAGCGAGTGGAAGCCCTCGAGCTCCCCTGGCTCGTCGGGATTGTAGGACCACAGAAGCTGCGAGGCACCCGCGGCGATCGAGGCCTCCAGATCCACGAGCTCGACGATCCATCCGTGGCCGCGCTCGGGATTGCGAATGAGCATGAGCGTGCCCTCGAGCGGGTCGAAGTATAGGGACTGCACAAAGGGACCCGCTTCGAAACTGGCGACCAACACGCCCGGATCGGAGCTTCGCGTCGACAAGCGCACAGCCTGTGGATCGTAGAGCCGTACGTGACTGTGACCGGCGCTGTAGTCAGCGGTGGCGAGGAACCAAGTGGCACCCGAGCGCACCCACTCGGGGCGAGAACCGGCAGGGCTCAAATCGTCGCGCATCTCGTGCAAGAGGGCTGTGTCGAGTGAGCCGGTGGCGAGAAGCTCTTGCCAATCGACTTCGTAGATCCAGCCTTCGTCCGCACTCTTGCCAATGAAGGTCCCTAGCTGGCCCTCGCTGGTTAGCCCGGTCGGATGGCCGATGATGTCGGTGTCACTGACAGTGAGGCGCGCGCGTCGGCCAGTGTCAATGGCCAGGCCGCTGGCGTCGATGCGCAGCTCTGCAATGATGCCGACCTTGGCATCACCGTAGAGGTAGGTCATACCGTCGCGAACATCGAGGCCTTGTGCCGCTCCGACATCCACCGGCGTCTGCGCGGCGGCCAACGCAACGAATGGTCCGCTCGTGTCGCTTTCGGGACACGTGCTGCAGTCGGCGCTCGGGCACGCGGGGGCAGGGCCGTCTTGCCCAAGCGGCGACTGGCAGGAGGCTGCCCAGGGAAGGGCTGCATGCAGAACCACCAGCCAGCACCTACAGTGGGCGCTGAGGCCTTGACCTCGTGCGCGCCCCATCCTCGCCTCGATCGCGGACATCTATCCTGCGAGGCGGCGGCAGAAGCAATAGACGAAGGACTGCGTGCTGCCCCACGGGGTCTGGTGGGTTTCGGTGGTCTCGTCTTCTTTGAAGAAGGCATCGCCAAAGACGCCGTGAATGCCTTCCGCGTCATAGCGAGCAACCGGTAG
>JAHEAK010000174.1 GCA_024642805.1 Kofleriaceae bacterium
TGCCGAGGTCAGGGCCTTGTACTTACCGGTGCTTGCGTCGGGCATCTCGCATGTGCGTGTACCTGCGTTCACGATTTCAGCGACACGCTCTCGCAGATTCCTGCGCTGGTAGGAACCGGGCTCCCTGCCCGGCTCCCTGCAGGCGATCGCCGCTCAGGAATCCCAGCGCAGGCCTTTGACGGGACGCATCTTGGCCGCCACGTAGGCTGGATAGAGGGTCGCCACCACGCTGATCAGCAAGCCGGCCAGGCCCACCGCGGCCACCGAAGCGAATTCGACCTGAATGGGCAGCTTGTCGATGTAATAGACGTCGGGATCGAGGGGCACGCCGAAGGTCTTGCCGAGATAGCAGGCGCCAAGTCCGAGGGCCACCCCTAGCGATGTGCCCACCAGGCCGATGAAGAAGCCTTGCGTCACGAAGATCTTCATGACCCCGGAGTCGCTCGAGCCGAGGGTTTTGAGAATTGCGATCTCCTTGGCCTTCTCGATGACCACCATGATGAGGTTGCCGATGATCGAAAAGGAGGCGACCAAGACAATGATGACCAGCACGAAGAACATGGCGATCTTCTCGAGCTTGAGCGCGGAAAAGAGCGCCTTGTTGAGCTCCTTCCAGTCCTGAACATGGAACTCGGGGCCAAGGGCGTTCTCGAGTTGCTTGACGATGACGCCCGTCGAGCGCGGATCGCGAACGCGAACTTCGATGCCGTTGACGACATCGCCGAGATCCAAGAAGTCCTGCAAGGACGAGAGACTGCAGTAGACGTACTTGAGGTCGTACTCGTACATCCCCGAGAAGAAGCGCCCGGCGACGCGGAAATTTTTCATGCGCGGAATGCTGAGACCATCGGGCGAGACATCGGGAAGGGGCGAAATGACGCGCACCTCTTGATCGGTGAAGAGATGGATCTGATTGACCAGCTCGCGCCCGACTAGCACACCATCGAGCACGGCGATGTCTGGACCGATATAGTCATGGGGCACCTCCTGGGCGTCCCAGTCCTCGTCGAGGGTCTCGAGCTCATCCTCGCCCACGAGCTCATCGAAGGCATCGAAGTCGACCTGGGCCGGATCCGTGTCGTCGGCACCCGCGTCAGCCACAACGCCAGCGTCAGGATCCTCATAGCTCTCGAGCCCGCCACTAAAATCGATGGGAGGACCGAGATCGAGCTCCGCGAGTTCGTCGTCTGCGTCGGCCTTTGCGGCTTCTGCGGTGTCCCCGCTTGCGCCCTCGCTCGCGCCCTCGCCTGCCTCCTCGCCTGCCTCCTCGCCTGCCTCCTCGCCATCGCCAACTTCGTCGAGACCCCCACTGAAGTCGGTTGGGCCATCATCGTCGTCGTCGTCGCCCACGTCGGGGAGCGGCTCGCGGGGCGCGGGCGCGCCCAGGATGCTGCCATCCTCGCCCAGTGGCCAGATCTTCTCCAATGCCCTCTCGTCGCCCTTCTCGAGGTTGTGAACGATGTCGGTCACACTGGCAACGCGCGCGGGGTCGATACCCTTGAGCGTGACGTTGCCGTAGTTGTTGTGATTGGACATGTACGCTTCGGTGATGAGGAAGGGCGTAAAGCCGAGCACGCCATCGAGCTCGCCGAGCACCTTCTCGACCTTGCGGTAGTCGCCAAACTGAATCTCGTCGGTCTTGCTGATCTGAATGTGCGCGTTGAAGCCGAGAATCTTCTCGCGCAGATCATTTTCAAATCCCGACATCACGCTGAGTACGATGACCAGCGCCATGGTGCCAATCGTCACGCCACCGATGGAGACGGTCGTGAAGAAGGTAAAGAGGTACCTAACGCCGAGGAGCACCATGGCCAGGATCGAGAGGGCGCCCATGACGATGGCCGGAATGATGAGTCCCATGGGCGGCGTGTACTTGCTCCAGCCGCCGATGAACTCCAGGTTCTCGCCGACCTCTTGCACGCCGTGATAAAAGAGCGCGGCTGCCAGCAAAGCCAGGCCCAGGCTAAAGCCCAGGGCGCTCCATTCCAGGGCGGGCGCCGCCCGTCGCTTGCGCAGGACGGCGACGAGGGCGACAGCACCGGCGAGCACACCGAGTGCTAGAAACGCCAGTGCAAAGCCAGCGAGCTTGCCCATCGACGAGCCCTCGAAGAGAACGGGCCAGGCAAAACTCTTGAACCCGAGATAGGCGCCGGCGAGGGTGAGTGTGGCAAGAGCGACACCGGCCATGGCCAGCGCGAAAATAAGTGCCCTGCTCGGCCCTGCGCTGCCGCGCCTGATTTTGCCGACCACCCAGAGCGGAAGAGGCAGCGGTACCAGCAAGAGCGCGAGGGCCACGCTAAAGCTCGAGGGATTGTGACCACCTCGCCAGGCGTTGACGACTCCGAAGATGATGGGGTTGGCAAGGGCCGCCAGAGCGCACAGACCGATCCCTACGAATAATTCTGTCGATGACCAGCCCTCATGGACGATGCCGCGCCGGTACAGGGCAAAGGCGGCCAACGCGACCAGCCCCCAATAGGCACTGCACCACAGCCAGTCGCTTGCCGAAGCACCGCGCGCGCGCTTTACCAAGGCAGCCAAAAGCCCGACCAGCGGCAGCACCACGACCAGGCCAATGAGATCGATCATCACCGCCGGCGGGTTGGGCGGCGGCACCTTGGTGTTGTCAGAAAGCGGAAACCACAGGCAGGCCGCGCCCAGACCAAGCGCAATACAGAAAGATGCCTGGACCACGGCCGCGACGGACCCGCTCAAGTGTCTATGCCGCTCGAGGAGGTATCTCCAGGCGACAAATCGTTGGTACTTGGGCAGGAACATCTGGGTCATCTCGGCAGCCTCGCGGGGAAGACCCCCACGAACTCTGGTGGTTGCATACCTGACCTGTGCAGAGGAGTCCATGGCCGCCTTGACCTGTCACGAGCGGCCACCCTCGAGCTCGTTTCGTGATAAGCGAGAGGGATGCTGAGCAAGACGCTGCTAGGGTTCCTGTTTTTGCTAGTGGGCGTCAGCTCCGGCTGCAAGAGTGACAAGCCCAAGGCCGCCCAGAGCGCAGCCGACACGGCCGCACCGGGCCCCGGCAAGACGGAGGCAGATGTGAAAGCTCCAGATGCGAGCGCTAGCGGAATCCATTGGATCGAAAACGACTACGACAAGGCCATGACCCTGGCCAAGTCGCAGAACAAGCCGCTTCTCATCGATATGTGGGCCGCCTGGTGCCATACCTGTATCGCCATGCAGTCGGGCACGCTTCGCGACGCCGGTCTCGCAGAACAAGCAGAGCAGTTCATCTGGCTTTCTATTGATACCGAGGATCCAGCCAACACCGCGGTGATGGCACTGTTCCCGCCCAAAGTCTGGCCGACATTTTTCGTGGTCAGCTCCGCCGACGCCTCCGTGCAAGCCACGCAGCTTGGCTCCTGCTCGGTACCTGCCTTTCGGGATCTCTTGACCCGAGGACAGCATGGTCACCTGGCGCAACT
Source organism: Kofleriaceae bacterium (assembly GCA_024642805.1). Classification (GTDB taxonomy): domain Bacteria; phylum Myxococcota_A; class Polyangia; order Haliangiales; family Haliangiaceae; genus NORP324. The sequence continues at coordinate 3,441 of JAHEAK010000174.1, forward strand.
TGGCGACAAGCTCGCACCCGATTCGGCCCTCTACCAGCTGCGGGAAGGTGATCGCCTGTGGACCGAATCGCAATACGCCGAGGCCGCCGAGGCCTATGCCAAAGCGCTCACCGCAGGCGGCCCAACCTGGCCACATGCGGCAGCGACTCTCAATCGACAGATTTCGGCTCTTTCCAAGCTCGACGATTTGACCGCCTGTGCGGAGCTGGCAGGCGCGGAAGTCACTCGCATGAGCGGTGAGCACAACTCTTCCGGCGCCGACTTCATGGACTATGCCGGCTCCTGTGCTGAGGCCCTGCCCGCGGAGCAAGCCATAAAACTGAGAACTCTCGCACTACATGGCCTGGATGCTATTTATTCTGATGCCGAGGCGTCGCTCTCCCAGGACGATCGCAGCGGCGTCTTGTTGAGCGCGCGCGGCATTGCCGAAGCACTCGAGCTGCAAGACAAAGCACAGGAGTACGCACGCACCCAGAAGGCCTTGCTCGATGCTGCGGTCGCTGCGGCCAAGGATCCCATCGAGGAGATGACCTATATCTGGCATCAGGTTGAGGTACACGCCTACCTCAAGGAAGGCGCGAGTATCTTGCCGTGGGTGGAATCCCTAGAGCGTCGCCTGCCAGGCGAGTACGACCCGCCCTACCGCAAGTCGTGGTTGCTCTTTCAGATGGAGCGCTACCCGGAAGCCCACGAGGCCCTAAAACCAGCCCTGGCCTTGGCTCGTGGTGCTCGCAAGGGACGCATGCTCGACCTGGACGCGGAGATCTACAAAGCCGAGGGCAATCTCGAGATGGAGCGCCAGTTGCGCCAGGCCACCGTCGCCTACTACCAAGGCCTCGACGCTGCACAGGTGAGCGCCAAGACATTGGCAGCGGCGCAAGCGGCCCTGGCGGCCCTCGGCGAAGCGGCTGCCCCCAACAACTAGCGGGCAGGCGCTTTTCTCGGTCTTGCCAGGGTTGCGCCCGGCGTTGCCAGATCCTGGCCGCTAGCCCTGTGTCGCGGCGTCACTTGAACGGAGCAGATAGGTGCGAATGAACTCGTCGAGCTCGCCATCGAGCACGGCATCGACATCACTCACCTTCAGCTCGGTGCGGTGGTCATTGACCAGGCGATAGGGCGCAAGCACGTAGGAGCGAATTTGCGAGCCCCACTCGATCTTCTTGCGAGCATTGGCCGCCTCGGCGTTCTTGGCATCGCGCTCAGCGAGGTGCAAGTCGTAGAGTCGTGAGCGCAGCACACGCATGGCCGCGGCCTTGTTCTTGTGCTGCGAGCGCTCGTTCTGACACTGGACCACCAGCCCCGATGGCAAGTGGGTGATACGCACGGCACTCTCCGTCTTGTTGACGTGCTGACCACCGGCGCCGCCTGCGCGGTAGACGTCGATGCGCAGGTCGACGTCGTTGATCTCGACATCGATCTCATCTTCGATGTCGGGCGTGACGGTCAGTGCTGCAAACGAGGTCTGCCGACGGGCATTGGCATCGAAAGGCGAGATGCGCACCAGGCGATGGACCCCGTCCTCGGCCTTCAGAAGGCCGTAGGCGTACTCGCCGCTGATGACCAGGGTTGCGCTCTTGATGCCCGCCTCTTCCGCCTGCTGCTCATCGAGAACCATGGCCTTCCAGCCCTTGCGCTGGGCATAGCGGAGGATCATGCGCATCAGCATCTGCGCCCAGTCCGAGGCGTCCACCCCGCCGGCGCCGGAGTTGATCTGAACGACGGCGCCGCCAAAATCATTTTCGCCCGAGAGCATGCGCCGAAATTCGAGATCGTCGAGAGCTTCGAGAATGGCAGCCGCCGAACCCTGGGCCTCGCGCAGCGAGTCGGCATCTTCCGCTTCCATCCCAAGCTCGAGGAGGACCTCGGCGTCGGCCAGGCTGGCGCTCTGTCTGTCGTATGTATCCACCACCGTCTTGGCGATGTTGGTTTCCTTGAGCAGTGCCAGAGCCTTCTCGCGGTCGCTCCAAAAATCGGGAAGCGCCGCAATGGACTCGAGTTCGGCTACACGTCGTCGTTTGCTGTCGACGTCAAAGATGCCCCCTCAGCTCCTGGAGCTTGGTCTTGAGGCCGCCGATCTGATTGCGAATAGCGTTGGTATCGATGTCTTCCATGACTCTTGCTAGTGGGCCGCGCTGCCCTTGCTGAGGCTTACCAGCTTACCAGCGTTCTCGCCCTCGATGGCCACCGGGTACTGCCCTGTGAAACACGCCGAGCAAAAACCCGAATCCTCGCCCTCGACGGTATCCAGAGAGCTCATGAGGCCTGCGTGGCTCAGGTAGGCCAGACTCGTGCATCCGACGAAATCTGCGATCTCCTTGATGCTGTGTGAGCTCGCAATGAGCTCGCTGCGAGTCGGCGTATCGAGGCCATAGAAGCACGAGTGCGTGGTGGGTGGCGCGCTGATGCGCAGATGCACCTCCTTGGCGCCCGCCGCTTTCAGCATGGCGACGATCTTGTGACTGGTAGTGCCACGAACCAGCGAGTCGTCCACGACGACCACGCGCTTGCCTTCGACGACCGAGCGCACAGGGCTGAGCTTGAGTCGCACACCAAAGTGGCGGATCGAATCCTGTGGCTCGATGAAGGTGCGACCGACGTAGTGCGAGCGGATCAAACCGTTGGCGAAGGGCAAACCGCTCTCGGCCGCGTAACCAATGGCAGCTGGCACTCCTGAATCGGGCACCGCGATGACGACGTCGCCTTCGCCTTCGTTGGCGGCTTCGCGGGCTAGCTGTTGGCCCATGCGCACGCGCGAGCTGTAGACCGAGCGACCGTTGATGTCGCTGTCGGGCCTGGCAAAGTAGACGTGCTCGAAGACGCAGCCGCGCTCCTTCACGCGCCCTCGTGTGGCCTCAAAGGGTCGATAGGAGCGCACCGAGCTGCCCTCGCAGATGACGACCTCGCCAGGATCGAGCTCGCGCTCCATCTCGGCTTCGATGAGCCCGAAGGCACACGTCTCCGAGGAGAACACCGTGGCGTCCTTCAGCTTGCCGATAGCGAGTGGACGGAAGCCATGTGGATCGCGCACGGCAATGAGACGTGTCTCGGTCAAGAGCAGCAGTGAGTAGGCGCCCGTGACTTGCCGAAGTGCCGACGCCAGGCGCTCGATCGATTCGGGCTCGCGGGCCTGCGCCATCAGATGGATGATGGTCTCGGTGTCGCTGTTGGTCTGAAAAATCGACCCAGTGCCCTCGAGGCGCTTGCGTACCGAGCGGGCGTTCACGAGGTTGCCATTGTGCGCAATCGAAATGGATCCGTGCGCGTACTCGAAGAGGAAGGGCTGCGCGTTGCGAATCTCGGAGTGACCTGAGGTCGAATAGCGCACGTGACCAATGGCGGCATTGCCAGGCAAGCGCGCGAGAACATCGGCGTTGAAGCTGTCGGAGACCAGCCCCATGTGGACTTGCTGGTACAGGCGCTTGTCACTACTGGTGACGATGCCCGCGGACTCCTGCCCGCGATGCTGCAACGCATGTAGACCAAGGTATGTGAGATTGGCCGCTTCTTCGTGGCCGTAAATGCCGAACACACCGCACATGATTACAAGCTCCTGTCGTGATGACCGGGCCAACCTACCGGTCTCCGATCCGCCTGTCGACAGGGCTTTTCACTCATTGCGTTGTGTACATCAGATGCCTGCGCGCCGATCGCTGGCCGCGATCGCGAAGCGCTGATCAAGGCAGCAGTGCGAGCGAGTGAAGGAGAGTCCACGACTTGTACCCTGTCGACGCCGGGGCACTCGCCCTACATCGGATACACATGCATACGTAGCGCAACAAATGTAACGTCTTCTGTACAATTTCTTGGGCGAATTGTCAGGATAGGCTTACAATCGATCTCATGGGGCAGCACTTGGCCGATACAACGCGCATTCTTCGTTGGCGTTACGCAAACCTGGTCTTCGCGCTGCTGGCCTTCCTCAGCGCTGGATCGGCAATGGCCATTCCCGGCCCAGCCGGTGATATTACAGGCTTTTCGTCAGTCTTAATCGTCGGCGCTCTGGCTCTCCTGGCCGGCCATCACTGGGGCATCCTGGTGATCGCTGCCTCTGAGGTACTGGTCCTTGGCAAGGCTTGGCCAATTGTAATCGACGCTATTACAAGTAGCGGCGATTCTCATGTGGCATTGGCCGCCGGTTTGACCAGCACCCTGTGCGCCCTGCCCGGCCTGCTGCTCTTTGCCGTGACCCTGCCCTTCACCGTGGAGGTCGTCATCGGCGAGAAGGGCTCCGCGGCCCAGCGGCCGGGAGAGCTCCTCTCGCTGTGTGCGGCTTGCTTCTGGCTTCTCAGCCCGCTCGCCCCGCTCCTCTAAGAATAGTTCTGTCCGCTAGGGAATCGCCAAGAAGCCCTTGTGAAAGGCCTCGCCGAGCTGCGAAATAGCAACGGCGAGCCTCCGCTCACCACCGATCGACAGGCTGAGCTCCCGTCCGCCAACGCTACCGATTTGCAGGAAGGTGGCGCCACGAGCAGCGGCCATGCGCGACACCTCCGCTGCCTTGTCTTTGGCGAAGCTCACCACGAAGCGTGCCGGGCCTTCACCGAAGAGGAGTTCGTCGAGACGCGATTCCAGGCGCGGAAGTGAGATCTGAGCGCCAATGGCCTTTTGATCTCGTATGCAGCACTCGGCCAGGCAGCACAGAAGTCCACCATCCGAGATGTCTTCGGCGGATGACAAGAGCCCGCCCTCGGCCATGGCCAAGACGGCATCGAAGACCTTGCGATGGCGCTCAGCATCGAAGCTGACCGGCAGCCCCTGCTCGAGGCCATGGCGACGCTTGAGGTACTCGGAACCACCGAGCCCACCAGCAAGACTTCCAACCACGGCAATCACATCGCCGGTGTTGTGAAAATGCGCGGTCAGCGCCTTCTCGGCATCCTGCATGAGACCAACCATGGCGATCATCGGGGTTGGCTTGATGGCCTCGCCATCGGTCTCGTTGTACAGCGAGACGTTTCCAGACACGATGGGCGTCTCGAGTTCACGACAGGCTTGGCCGAGGCCCCGGACAGACTCCGCGAACTGCCACATGATGCCGGGCTTCTCGGGATTGCCAAAGTTGAGGCAATCGGTGGTTGCCAGCGGGCGAGCGCCCACTGCCACCAGCTCTGCATAGGCCGAGGCAATCGCAAGCCGGCTGCCCTCGTAGGGATCGAGGTAGACGTGCCGCGAATTGCAGCCCGTGGAAATCGCCACGCCCTTGGCCGTGCCGCCACCGGGACGCATGACCCGCACGACGCCTGCACTGGCCTGCCCTGGGCGCACCACGGTTCCGTGGCGCACCATGTGATCGTACTGCTCGTAGACCCATGCCTTGCTGGCAATGTTTGGCGCGCGCAGCATGTCGAGCAGCACCGTCTCAAGGTCGGTTGGCTCGGCCAGCTCGCGCACCTGCAGCTCTTGCACCTGGTCAAGATAGGCAGGGCGTTTGCGCGGTCGATCGTACTTGAGACCCTCAGCAAGAAGCGCGGCCGGCAAGTCTGCGTAGGTCTCGCCCTTCATCTTGACG
>JAHEAK010000175.1:0-1707 GCA_024642805.1 Kofleriaceae bacterium
GAGCCAGGAGCGAGGGTCTTTGGCACCGAAGCGCTCACGCATGGTGCGAGCCCAGATGCGGCGCGCGGCACGGAACTTGGCAATTTCCTCGTAGAAGTCATTGTGCACGTCGAAGAAGAACGACAGGCGTGGCGCGAAGTCGTCGACATCGAGGCCGGCGTCGATGCCTGCTTGCACGTAGCCAATGCCGTCGGCCAAGGTGAAGGCCAGCTCCTGCACGGCCGTCGCACCCGCCTCGCGGATGTGATAACCGCTGATCGAGATCGTGTTCCACTTGGGCATGTTCTTGGTGCAATAGACCAGCATGTCGCGAGTGATGCGCATGTGCGCGCGCAGCGGCGAGATCCACTCCTTCTGCGCGATGAACTCCTTGAGCATGTCGTTTTGCAGCGTGCCGTGCAGCCGGTCGGGGCTCACGCCCTGACGCTCGGCGACCGCGATGTACAGCGCCAGCAAGATAGGGGCGGGCGCGTTGATGGTCATCGAGGTCGAGACCTTGTCTAAAGGAATGTCGCCAAAGAGGCGCTCCATGTCTTCGATGTTGGCAACCGAGACACCCTCGCGACCCACTTCGCCGAGGCTGTGCTCGTGATCGGGGTCGTAGCCCATCAGGGTCGGCATGTCGAAGGCGGTGGAGAGACCGGTTTGGCCTTGCTCGAGCAAGAATTTGAAGCGCTTGTTGGTGTCTTCGGGAGTACCAAAGCCGGCGAACATGCGCATGGTCCACAGCTTGCCCCGGTACATGGTCTCGTGCGGGCCGCGCGTAAAGGGATACTGGCCGGGATCGGCGAGCTGCTCTTCGTACTTCCAACCGCGCGATTCCAAATCCTGCGGACCGTAGTGGCCCTTGAGGGGAATGCCCGACATGGTCGTGTAGCTCTTCTCTGTGCTTGGCTTTTTCACCGGAGACATGGCGCGCAGATTACGCTGCCATCCGGTCCTCGGACAAGACATGGCGTCGCCCCCGAAAGGAGCGGGTCTTAACCGTGCTGAGAGGCAGGCACAGGCGCTTGCTTATCTCCTGCTCGGTGTAGCCCTCGAACCACCGAAGACTCAATAGTTCTGTGTATTTACTTCCTAGTTCCAGAATGCGCTCCGAGACCCGCACCAAAAGCTCCCGCTGCTGGGCCTGCTCTTCGGGGCTGGGCGCTTCGGACTGCAGCGAGCGCAGCCAGGTCGCCTCTTGCTCGGCCAGCTCACTGTCCGAGACCTCTCTGGACTGGCGCGCACGACGGCGCAGGTGCATGAGCGCGGTGGTGGTGGCGATGCGATACAGCCAGGTTGAGTACTTGCTTTGCCCCAGGAAGCTGTCTCGGTAGCGATGTGCGAGCAACAAGGCGTCCTGGGTGACATCGTCGGCATCGGCGGGCGACTTGACGATTTTCATGGCAACGGCGAAGACGAAATCCCTTTCACGGGCGCCCAGGTCCGGGCAAAGCACTGGCAGGCTCATTGGCTCCTCTTTCGTTATCTTTGGTTCTGTCCAGCCGCATAGAAGGCAAGAAGCAGGCCGCCAGACCCGTGTCTTGTAAGATATCTTTATTACAATGATTTGTGTCTCTAGACGTCTATCTCCTTGGACACTATTCCATGTGCATAGACGTCTAATAGGTTAGACTCCTGGTATGAGTTCGCTTGTCTACCTCGCGGAATCCCAGCCCGTGCTCTTGCGGGCCCTCGTCGAGGAGCTGACTCTCGAAACTGACT
>JAHEAK010000175.1:1717-3362 GCA_024642805.1 Kofleriaceae bacterium
CGACGACTTGCCGATGCTCTTGCTGGCCTGCTCCGAGCGAGCCCCCGACGCGCTCTTGGTTAGCTGTCGAGACTCCCATCCCGATGCGCTGCCGATCCTGCGCAGCCAGACAGCGCTTGGCGTGGTGGGCATCGCGCTCATCGATCAGGCGCAAGAGGGGCAGCGCAGTCTGGCAAGTGCGGCGCTCGGGCCCTTGGCCGTGGCAAGTCTGCCTCTGCAGCAGCTGGACCTTTTGCCAAAGCTTGAGGCCGGACTCGAACGACAACGACTGGCACGTGCACTGGCGGCCGCCGAGCAGGAACTCGAGAAGCGCGATCGCGCTCTGGATGCATCCCACTCCTATGTCGAACGAACCAACGAGGCTTTGCAGGCGCAGCACACGGTGCTGGCCACGGCCACGGCGCGCCTGGTCGAGGCCGAGCAGCTGGCGGCGGTTGGCCGAGTCGTCACGGGCATCGCTCACGAGATCAGCAATCAGTTGGCGCTGGTCGGGTACGCGGAAGCCATCAAGAGTCGTGTCTCGATCGACTCCGAACTCTACGAGTTCGCCGATGCCATTGCTGTTGCGCAGCGCCGACTGGCTACGATGGTCGATCAGATCCGTTCCTTCGCCGCGCACGATCCGGATCCAAGTGGCCTGGAACCCGCATCGCTGGTGAACGCCGTCGACGAAGCACTTGGCATTCTCCGCTATGACAAAGACGTTCGCGCCCGGCACATCGAGCGCAAGTACTCGGCGCACCCCTTGGTGTCCTTGCAGCGCGAGCAGTTCGATCAGGTGGTCATCAACCTGGTGTCCAACGCGGTCGAGGCCACCGAGCCAGGCGACACCATTGCCGTCGAGCTCGACGAAGACCTCGCCTCGGGCATGGCGGTTCTCACCGTGCGCGATAGCGGGCAGGGCATGAGCCCGGAGACCCTCGAGCGACTGGGTGAGCCTTTCTTCACCACGCGCGGTGATCGCGGCTCCGGTCTGGGCGTCGGCATATGCATGAGCATCGCCAAGGCGCACGGTGGCGCCATCATGTACGTGAGCGAGCGCGGGCAGGGCACGACAGCGAAATTGCGAATTCCCCTCTATCGTGAGCCTGTGGAGCTGCGCTCGTGAGCTTGCCACTTCGCCGCGTACTGGTCGTGGATCTCGAACCACAGATTCACCGCTTGGTGCGCGTGCTGCTCGGTGAAGGCTATGAGGTGGTCGGCGCCTTGGACAGCGGGCAGGCGCTGGCCGCAATCCACGACACGCCATTCGATGTGGTGCTTGCCGAGGAGGAGCTCGGCGAGGTGGGCGGTCTCGACTTGCTGCGCAAGCTGCGTCGCCAACATCCCGACCTCGCCGTCATCTTGCTGAGCGGCGGCGCGCGCCTGAGCTCAGCGGTCGAGGCCATGCGCCTTGGCGCCTTCGACTACCTGCGCAAGACCGTCGGCGCCGCAGAGTTGCGCAGCGCCGTCGAGCGGGCGGCCGAGCACGGCAGCTTGTCGCGCGAGGTTCGTCGTCTGCGCTCCGAAGTCGATCGAGCGCGAGGGCTAGGCAACATGGTCGGCGATTCATCGACCATGCAGGAGCTACTGGCCATTGCGCAGCGCGTGGCCAACTCCGACGCCACCGTGCTCATTCTCGGCGAGTCCGGAACCGGCAAGGAGC
>JAHEAK010000175.1:3372-8943 GCA_024642805.1 Kofleriaceae bacterium
GCATCATTCATCGCTTGGGTCCGCGCTCCGACAAGCCCTTTGTCGCCTTCGACTGCTCGGCGCTGGCGCCAACCCTCCTGGAGACCGAGCTCTTTGGGCACGAGAAGGGCGCCTTCACCGGTGCCGGTCGAGCGCGGCGCGGATTGTTTCGAGAAGCGCATGGCGGCACCCTCTTGCTCGATGAGATCGGCGATATCGATCCGTCCATTCAGAGCAAACTTCTGCGCGTCCTGCAGGAACGAGAGATCAAGCCAGTCGGTTCGGATCAGTTCATCGGCGTCGACGTGCGCATCATCGCGGCTACCAATAAGGACCTGAAGGCGGCGGTCAAGCGCGGCGACTTTCGCGAAGACTTGTACTGGCGTCTGGCAGTGATGCCCATGCAGGTGCCACCGCTGCGCGAACGGGCTGGCGACATCCCGCTCTTGGCAGCGCACATCCTCGCTAGACGTGGTGGTGCCGCTAAGAACTTTGCTGGCGATGAGAGCAAGTACCCATCCAAGATCTCCGCGCGCGCCATGGGCCTCTTGCGCAGCTACCACTGGCCGGGAAACATCCGCGAGCTCGAGAACGTGCTCTCGCGTGCCGCCATTTTGTGTGACGGTCAGGAGATTCACAGCTCCGACCTAGAAGGCGCCGGGCTCCTCGTGCAGGGCAGCGCAGGGCCCTCTGAGTCGTTGCCGACGGTGGAGAGTGGCAGAGGACGCAAGCTCAAGGATGTGCTCGACGAGACAATCCAGTTAGTTGAGCGCCGAGCCATCGAGGATGCGCTGGAAAAAAGCGCAGGCTCGGCCACGAAGGCCGCCAGGCTCTTGGGCATTAGCCGAGCAACGATCTACAACAAGCTTCACACCTACGGACTTCGACAATGAGCATGTTCAAACCAGCAGCGAAACTATCGGATTTGGAGGGCGGTGAGATCGTTCCCGTCGAGATCGACGGCGTCCACATGGTGCTCTATGACAGTGGCACGGGTGTGCGAGCCTGTCAGCGCTACTGCTTGCACCAGGGCTCTGATCTGAGCGAGGGACTCGTCTCTCGCGGCTCGCTCATTTGCGCTGCGCACGGCTGGCGCTTCGATGCGGACACGGGGGTGCATGACAAGTCGGCACAAACCTGCTTGGCAACCTACGAGACTCGTCTGGAAGGCGAGCAGATCCTGGTGAATCCCACCCCCATTCGCCGCGGCGAGCCACCTCATGATTCCTAACCCGGCAAGCCCAGGAGAAAAGCGCCGATGCTCGATCTAAAACGTCTGCGTGCCATTCGACTGCACGCGTCCCCCGTCGCACACAAACTGGTGGGTTCACTGCTACTAGGCCCAAGCTACACCTTGCCGCGACGAACCAAGATCATCGTCGAGGGCCAGGAGAATCTCGTCGAAGAGCCGGCCGTCTTGGCGATGAATCACACTGACCGCTACAACTACTGGCCCTTTCAGTACTGGCTGTGGCGCGAGCGCAAGCGCTACACGGCCACCTGGGTAAAGGGCAAGTACTACGAGAACGCGGTTCTCGCCAAGTTCATGGAGATGACCAACAACATCCCCGCGCCCTCCAAGGGCTACGTGATGACGCGCGATTTCGTCAACGTCGTCGGGCGTGCACCCAAGGATGAGGAGTACGCGGCTCTGCGTGAGCTGGTCGCGGACACGCAGCCGGCAGCAGGTAGCTTGCCGGAAGCGATTGCTTCCCAGGCCCGCGACATGCTCGGGCGCGCCTTCAATCCTGCGAACGAGAGCTATGGCCAGTGTGTGTCGCTGCTCTTGCAGGAAATGAACGAGCGCTTCCTGGAGCTCAATCAAGAGGCCTTCGACAAGGGACTGCACCTGCTCATCTTTCCGCAGGGCACACGCTCCATCCGGCTCTCGCAAGGGCACATCGGATTGGTGCAGGCGGCGCTGCGATTCAAGCGAGGCATCTTGCCCATCGGTTGCAATGGTTCCGATGCGGTCTACCCGGGCGGCAATCCCTGGGCGAAGGGTGGCACCATCGTTTATCGCATCGGCGAGTTCATGCCGTATGAGAGTTTTTCTACGTACCACTTGCCCGAGGGGCTCGACCCCTTTGCTCCAGAGGTCGCGCATCAATACCGAGCGCAGATGCAAGAGCTCGTCGACCTGGTCATGGAGCGCATCAACCTTCTGCTCGACGGGCGCTATCAATTTGGCGAGGACGAAGCAGGGGACGGCGTCGAAGGCGCCAATCGCTTCGTGTAGGCGAGGAGCGAGCAGGACTCAGCTCGGCAAAACGTGTGTTGGCTCACGCTTCGGTTGGCTTTCGGGCACAGGTCACTGTCGATTCCGCCAAGGCCGGGCTAAGCTCGTTTGGCCTGGGCGGCGGCACCTGCCCCCGTGGCAATCGTCGATTAACCACTTTTGAAGAGGCTGTTTCTCCATGATCCGTACTTCCCTTCTGGCACTCGCACTTTGCTCTCTCTTGACCGCTTGCGGGGACGACGGCGGCGGAGGCGGGAACACAGTCGACTGTGCTCAGTCCACGCTGACTTACGACAACTTCGGCAGCCAGTTCATGGATAGTTACTGCCTGGGCTGTCACTCGACCAGCGTCTCCGGTGGCGCGCGCGGAGGAGCACCTGTGGCCGTCAACTTTGACGAGCTAACCCAGATTCAGACCCAGAAGGGTCGGATCAAGGCGCGGGTCAACGCCAAGACCATGCCGCCCGCGACCGCCAACGCGTCGCCAAGCCAGGCCGAGATTGACGATCTGGTCGAGTGGATCGACTGCGGCGTCAACTAAGCTCGCTACCTGTTCTAGGAGCAGCTATTTGCCGAGCAATCGCCTCTAGCTAGCCGTTCTTCGAGGTGCGCCCCTGTAGAGGGGGCACACGCCTTTGTTCCTTCGGGAGGATTCATGATAAAGCCTGCACTTGTCTCACTCGTGCTCGCATTGGCCGCCTGCTCCTCGGATCCGGCAGCCAACGATGCATCGAGCTGCGACACACTGACCCTCAGCTACGACAACTTCGGGGCGGCCTTCATGACCAGCTTTTGCAACGACTGCCACTCGGCCAGCCTGAGCGGCGGCCAGCGGCAAGCGGCACCCACAGGCATCGATTTCGACACCCACGAGGACGTGCTCGCTCGCTTGGAGCGAATTCGGGCTCGCACCATCGAGGGCACCATGCCGCCCTTCCGCTTTCCGGAGCGACCAAGCGAAGAGCAGCTCGCCGATGTAGCGCTCTGGATCGATTGCGGCGCGCCTTAGTCGGTCGCATCAGTGGCGCGCCCTAGTCGGGCGCGTCTTCGCTCGCAGTGCTCAGGCCTCGACGACGCTGACTTTATTCCACTGACCCAGGTGCTTCTCGACGTCTATGTAACCCATCGCTCCGAGCTTGGCGATGCACTCGCCGAGCTTCACGCCTGGATTTCGATCTTGTAGCTGCAGGGCCGCGAAGAGTTCCTGACGGCTGATGGCCTGCTCGCTGACGAGGTACTCGCCGAAGCTCAGTGGCTGCAAGCCGTCTTGCAAGACGTCGATGCCGTGGCTCGAGTACTCGAAGTAGTGTGAAATATCGTTGTGAGTGCTTTGTGGTCGCATGGTCAGTCCCGTGCCTTCTAACGCAGTTTCTATACCAACTTACTGGGCGACGCCAGCACGGAATGTCGGCCGCTTACACCGGCCCCGGCTAGCGATCGGCAGCTTGACTAGCCACCCATGTGAGACGCCAGGTCGCAAGTGCTGCCTGCGGTCGCAGCCGTCTTGGTGCTCCCTTCCCCGGCCGTATGCGCTAGCCTTTGCGACGTGCTCTTTGCTCGCAGGTATGTAGTCGCGCTCGGTCTGGGGCTGCTTGCCTGTGATAATCCCAAGCTCGCAAGACCGCCGTCGAGCTCGAGCCAGGCTGGCGCCGAGACTCCTGGTGCGGCGGCCCCGAACACGGCGGCCCCGAAGCCGGCGGACTCCGGGGCACTGCATGAGGTTCCGGCGGCCCAGGCAGCGGGCATTCGCCTCGAGCGCGTGCACCGCAAGCTCAGCAAGCCACTGGGCCTGGAGTTCTTTGCCGGCGACCCGCACAAGCGCCTCTTCGTCGTTGAGCAAACCGGAACCATTCGGGCCATCGAGGACGGTGTCATCGACAGTGTGCCGCTCCTCGACATCAGCAAGGAAATCTCGCGCGAACATAGCGAGCAGGGCCTGCTCGGGCTGGCCTTTCATCCCGACTTTCAGGGCAATCGTCGTCTCTTCGTGAACTTCACCGATCGCGAGGGCGCTACCCGCGTGGTCGAGTACCGGGCAGCCGATGCGGAGCCGCTGCGCGTCGACAAGAGCTCGGCCAAGCTCTTGCTCAGGATTGATCAGCCCTGGCGCAATCACAACGGCGGCAACCTCGAGTTCGGGCCCGATGGCGGGTTGTACGTGGGCACCGGCGACGGCGGAGCAGCCGCTGACCCCAAACGGGCGGCTCAGAATATGTCCAACATGCTCGGGAAGATGCTGCGCATTGAGGTCGACAGCGGCACCGTCAAGGTGGTGCAAAGTGGGCTGCGAAATCCCTGGCGCTACAGCTTTGATAGCAAGACCGGCGACCTCTACATCGCCGACGTCGGCCAGGACAAGTGGGAGGAAGTCGACGTGGTCGCCAGCAAGGACATCGAAGGGGCGAACTTTGGTTGGTCGACCTGGGAAGGTCTGCACTGTTTTCGAGACAAGGGCTGCAGTGCCGAGGGCATGAGGGCTCCCGTGCTCGAGTACGATCATCAAACCGGCTGCTCGGTAACGGGCGGCGAGGTGTATCGCGGCAAAGCCTTGCCCTCCCTGGACGGCATCTACTTCTATTCGGATTTCTGCACGGCCATCGTGCGGAGTTTTCGCTGGTCCGAGGGCGTGCTCTCCGATCACTGGGATTGGAAGCAGTCGCTGGATCCCGAGTTTCGCCTCTCGAACGTCTCGGCCTTCGCAAGCGACCAAGAGGGTGAGCTTTATCTCTTGTCTACCGACGGCTTGATCTACAAACTGGTGCCAGGCACTCCGTGAGCACCAAGGTCCATACACTGCTGGCGACGAGTCTCGCTCTCGCCGCGCTTGCGTGTCAGGGCGAGCCGGAGCGCGCTTGCGAGCGCGTGCGTTTTGGTTGGCCCCTCATGGACCTGAGCCCCAGCGTGGATGTCGACAGCGCCAGCGAGGGCATCCAGACCAACTTCGAGGTCCGCAGCGATCTCGAAGCCGGCGTTCTGGCTACCCTCACGATCGCCAGTGGCGACGAGGATCCAGTCTTTGCGGCCACGGCCATCTCGCAATCAGGTGGGCTGCTCTCCTTTCAAGGCGTCACCGTTCCCGAGGGGCGCGTGGTCTTCTTCCTCGAAGCCACCGATGCCTGTGGGCGCTTTCGGACCGGTTTGCGAACCTTTGTGTGGGATGGCCTCGGCATTCCCCGCTGCGACTTGCAGCTGGCGAAGGGGCCAGCGGAGGATCCCGATCGGCCCTATCCCGTCCTGCGATCCGAACACGATGAAGACCCGCTCGTGCCAGGCATGCAGGTGCGTGTCCTTGTCGACGCCGGCCGGTCCGACATGCACATCAGCCTCTTTGCAAAGGATCGCGAAACCGACAG
>JAHEAK010000176.1 GCA_024642805.1 Kofleriaceae bacterium
ACTGGCTGCGGCTGGCGTCGAATCGGGCGCGCGCCTGAGCGTCGCCATTGCTTGGCAAGTGAATCTTGGGCGCACCCACCTGGCGCCTGTTTCGACCAGGGCAAGCCGCGAGGCCAAGACAGAGCAAGAACAGGCCGACGAAACGCATCAGGGTGGGCCGCATGATCGGACTGTAGCGTTGCGCCCAGGTGGGAGCAAACCGCGCCGACGCCTCTTCCGCCTCGCTCATTCCCAGACAACGACGCTTTGCCGGGCGCTATTCCCGCACGCCCGTCCTCAGGCCAGGGTCGCGGCCGATTCGCCGAAGAGTCCCGCCAACTTGTTGAGCAGTTCGTCACTGGGGGCCACGCGGAATGTGTCGCCGAGCATGACCGTCGTTTGCCAGCGCTCGGGGATCTTGATCTGCAGCACGGCCGCGCAATCGCCACTGGAGCTAACGAGAATGTCCCGCAGCGCTTCGATGTCCTTTTCGGTCACCGACTCCGCGTTGATCTCAATGATCACCTTGGAAGTATTGCTCTTGCGAAGCTGCGCCAGTGGCGTTGCCTCTTCGAGCAGGAGCCGAAAGGCGTGCGACTCACCCTCGCCCTCGTCAACGACTTTGCCTTTACAAAGGACGGGCTCGTCGCTCACGAGCACCTCCCGGACTTTTTCGAAGGTCTTGGGAAAGACGATGACTTCGATCTGACCGGCCGCATCCTCGAGCTGAAAGAAGGCCAGCTTGCCATCGCCGCGCTTGGTGGGACGCTCGCGATAAGCGGTCACCACGCCGCCAATGCTCGCCTCGCCTGGCGACTTGCGGCCCTCGATGAAGTCCATGGGCGTGGCCGAGGCGTAGCGAGCCAGGTCGGTGCGGAAGCGATCGAGCGGATGACCGCTGATGTAGAAACCCAGGCTCTCCTTTTCGAAGGCGAGCAGCTCCTTGGGCTGCCAGTCGGAGACCACGGGGTACTTTGCCTCCTCCGCAGGTCCCTCGGCCGCGACGGGCTCGAGCAGACCAAAGAGCGAGGTCTGGCCCGAACGCCTATCACGCTGCGCCTGCGAGCCACGCTCCATGGCAATCTCGATGGCCGCGAAGCTGCGCGCGCGATTCATGAGCTCGTCGCCCTGGGGGATGCTGTCGTAAGCGCCGGCTTTAACCAGGGCCTCGATCACGCGCCGATTGACCTTCTGCGAGTCGACGCGCTCGCAAAAGTCGAACATGGACTGAAACTCGCCCTCGTCTTCTCGAGCCCTGAGGATCGATTCCACTGCACCAGCGCCGACACCTTTGACGGCGCCCAGCCCGAAGCGAATGATCTTGTCCTCTGGCTTGTCGGCCGGAACCACGGTGAAGTCCTGAAAGGACTCGTTGATATCCGGGCGCGCCACCTTCAGGTTCATGGCGCGAGCCTCGGCGATGAACTTGACGATGTTGTCGGTGTTGTCCTGATCGCAAGACATCAGGCCGGCCATGAACTCGTGCGGGTGATGATGTTTGAGATAAGCCGTCTGGTAGGTAATCCAGCCATAGGCCGCTGAGTGCGAACGGTTGAAACCGTAGCCGGCGAAGAAGGCCATGAGATCGAAGAGCGCCTCCGCCGTCTTCTTCTCGACACTCAGGGTCTTGTTGTCGAGAGCACCTTGCACGAAGAGAGCCTTTTGCTCCTCCATGACTTCGACCTTCTTCTTGCCCATGGCGCGCCGCAAGAGGTCTGCAGCGCCGAGGCTGTAGCCGGCGATGATCTGCGCGATCTGCATGACCTGCTCTTGGTAGACGATGACCCCGTAGGTATCGGAGAGCACTTCGGCCAACGACGGATGCAGGTAGCTAATCTCCTGACGACCGTGCTTTCGCTCGATGAAGTCGTCGACCATGCCGCCCTCGAGAGGGCCGGGTCGATACAGGGCCACGGCAGCGACGATATCCTCGATGTTGCTCGGCTTGAGCTTCTTGAGAATCTCGCGGAAGCCAGAGGATTCCAGCTGGAAGACGCCGGTGGTATCACCGCGGCTTATCATCTCGTAGACCTGCGGATCGTCCATCGGTATGAAGCCAATGTCGAAGAGCTCTTCACCGCGAGTCTTGCGCTGCTCGTTGATGAGACGCACGGCGGTCTCGATCACCGTAAGGGTCTTTAGGCCCAGGAAGTCGAACTTGACCAGACCGGCCTGCTCGACGTCGTTCATGTTGTACTGGGTTACGATCTCGCCATTCTTGCCGCGAAAGCAGGGAACGTAGCTCCACAGGGGTTCATCGCCGATAACCACGCCAGCCGCGTGCATACCAGCGTGGCGGTTGAGGCCCTCCAGTGCCGCCGCCACATCGAGAAGCTCGCGCACGCGATGGTCGGTCTCGTAGAGGTTCTTGAGCTCTGGCTCCTTTTCGATGGCTTCGCGCACCGGCGGTGTCTTGCCTGCGACTGGATCCGGAATCAGCTTAGCCAGCTTGTCGGCCTCGGCGTAGGGCAACTCCATGACGCGGGCGATGTCGCGCACCACGCCGCGCGCCTTGAGCTGGTGGAAGGTAGCGATCTGGCCAACGTGCTCGCGGCCGTATTTCTCCTGCACGTAGTGGATCACCTCTTCGCGGCGATTCATGCAGAAGTCGACGTCGAAGTCGGGCATCGACACGCGCTCGGGGTTGAGAAAGCGCTCGAAGAGCAGTTTGAAGCCGAGAGGATCGATATCGGTGATGCGCAGCGCGTAGGCCACACAGCTACCGGCACCCGATCCGCGGCCGGGGCCGACGGGAATGTTCTGTTCCTTGGCCCAGCGAATGAAGTCCCAGACGATGAGGAAGTAGCCGGGGAACTCCATGCCGTTGATGACGCCGAGCTCGTAGCGCACGCGCTCGCGGTATTCATCCGGGTCGAATTTCTCGCCGCGCGCGTGCATTTCTTCGAAGCGGCGATTGAGGCCCTCGCTGACGACCTTTTCGAGGTAGCGCTCGAGATCGTAGCCCGGCGGCACCTTGAAGCTGGGCAGACGCGGGTTGCCGAGATCGAGCTCGACATTGCACTGCTGGGCGATCTTGACCGTGTTCTCGAGCGCCTCGGGGCAATCGTGAAAGGGCTTGGTCATCTCGGCCGGCGACTTGATGAAGAACTCGGTGCTCTCGTGCTTGAGGCGATTGGTGTCGCTGACCGTCTTGCCGGTCTGAATGCACATGAGGATATCGTGGGCCTTGGCGTCGGAGCGCTCGACGTAGTGACAGTCGTTGGTGGCAACCAGCGGGATGCCAAGGCGCGGGCCCATGGTCCGCAGCTCCTCGTTGAGTTGATTCTGCTCGGCCATGCCGTTGGGCATCATCTCCAGGTAGAAGTCACCAGGCTGGAAGATGCTCTTGTATTCGAGCGCGACGTTCTCGGCCTCCTTGATGCCGTGCTTGAGCAAGGTCTGCGAGACCTCACCGCCCAGACAGGCCGACATGCCGATGAGACCTTCGCTGTGTTTGCGCAGCAGCTCTTTGTCGATGCGAGGGTTGTAGTAGAAGCCCTCCAGGTAGCCCATGGAGTTGAGGTACTGCAGGTTCTTGAACCCGACCTTGTTCTTGGCGAGCAAGACCAGGTGGTAGTTGCGACGGTTGGTTCGATCGCTTCGATCGGTGTCGGCGATGTAGGTTTCGCAACCAAAGATGAGCTTGACGCCGTGCTTCTTGGAGGCCTTGTACAAGTCGACGGCCCCAAACATGTTGCCGTGATCAGTGGCGGCGACGGTGTCCATGCCGTGGCTCTTGACCTTGTCGAAGAGGTCAGAGACGCGAATGGCGCCGTCGAGGAGGCTGTACTGGGTGTGCAGATGAAGATGAGAAAATTCGGCCATGACCACTCACTCGCTGAGGCGACTCTCGTCACGCGCGCTCGCCGCCCCCCGCTGCTTCCCTTGTAGCCAATTGCGAGCAGCCCGGCTACCACGACTGACGGGAGACCCCTTTTGGCCTTGTAGGCGAGCCTGCTTCAGCGCAAGCTGAGTTAGACTTGCATGGGGCCAGCCCCTTGACTTTGATGCCTATTCCGATCCCACTACCCATCGTGCGTCCCATGGCAAGCCTGGCTCTCGCGTGCGCGCTGGCGGGCTCTCTAGCGGCCTGTGGAGACGACCTGCGCAATCCCGCCGACGCCGGCGTGCAGCGCAGCACCGGGCTCGAGATTCTCACACCTCCCGGCGACTCGATCGGACTCGGTTTCTCGGAGTCCGCCACCTTGCGTGTGCGCCACATCGACGATCAAGGACTTCCCATCTCCGGCGCAGCCCTCACCTTCAAACTGGTGACCAGCCCTGGCGAAGCCACCGGCGGCGCAAGCCTCTCGACAGCCGTCGCCACCACCGACGAGTTGGGCATTGCCCGCGTCGATCTTCTCTCGGGAGCCGAGCGGGTCAACTTCCGCGTCGAGGTCAGTGCCGCGCAGGCACCGCCGGTGCTTTTCTACATCCAGGTCTCCGAGCAGGGCTTCGCCAATCTCAAGGTTCGCAGTGTTCACGATGGCCCTCGCGATCCTGAGTCGTATGAGCGCGTGCAACTGCGCATCTACAGTCAGCCGCAGATCAGCTGTCAGTCGCTTGACTTCGATGACCTGCCGATGAGCTTCTTTCCGAGTCGTGTGCAAAGCGCGCTCGGCGACACCTCTACCTACGCCAACCTGGCCGCAGATGAGTCGTACACAGTCATTGCCTGGGCCGAACGGGGCACCAGTCGGGCGCTGGCAACCGGTTGCCTCGACCTGGCGGCCGACAAGCTGCGCAGCGGCGCGACCTTTGAAGCCAGCCTGACCGTCGTCGATCGCAGTTACGAGCTGAGCGGCCCCTTGCTCTTGCAGAGCGAGATCGATCTCAGCCTGCTGCGCGACAGTCTAGCGGGACAACGCACCTGGGAAGGGCTCGCGTGTCCACTGGGGCGCGCGCAGCTCTTGCTCGACTGCCTGGCCGATGCACAGGTTGGTGATGGTTTGATGGATTGCGACGGCGAGAGCGCCAGTGCGCTGAGCACCGCGATGGCACCCCGACGCGGTGTGCTCGACGCCAACGGCTGTCGAGGCGCGCTGGATAGTGTGGGGGCGGCGTCCATCGACAGCCAGCTCGCTGCCTCACTCGGCGGCTGGCCAAGCGAAGACGAGCTGAACGCGCTAACCATTGGTCGCAGCACTGTGCTCGATGTCTTGCAGCTCCGTTCGCGTCTGAGTCCGCAGAGCAGCAACGTGGCCAGTCACCGCCTCCTCGAAGCCGCCCTTGGCGATTTCGTGACCGACCTCGTCGCCTCCGACCGGCCTGTCATCGAGGCGACCGGGGTGCCCCTGGGCCTTAGCGCCAGCCCCGTCCTCACCCTCGGCCGTCACGGTTTTACCCTCCGCTACGGACAACTCGCAGCCGAGGCTTACGAACAACTCTCATTGGAGCCCGCGAACGTCGCGACCCTCGGCGCCTCGCTTGGCACGGAATTCATGACGGGCATCAGCGTGGGTGCCCAGACCGGCTGTACTGCTCTGGAGACCTTGGTGTGCAGCAACCTCGCCCTGCCCGCCAGCTGCGCCAACGGCTGCTCGACAATCGCCACCCCGCTCAATACCCTCCTCGGCGAGTGGCTGGCGCAGCTCGCCAGCACGGGCCTGGACTTTGACTTCGCGCTGCAAGCCGCCAGTGACGACGATAACGACGATCTAGCTGTCGATCGCATCACCGTGAGCGATGGCGCAGAAGGCGGTCAGCTCGACATCGAGCTAAGCACAAGCAGCGAGAGTTTCGCCCTGCCCGCCACGTTGAGCGGCTCGCCGGAGTAGGTCGCGACGCTAGGGCACGTCTTCTTCGTCGTCGCGCAGAATTTGGATCTCGACGCGGCGGTTGGTTCGACGACCGCTGAAGGTGCTGTTGTCGGCAAAGGGCTCGCCGCCCGCCCGCGAGAAGCTGCGCAGGCGCCCAAAGCCGACGCCCTTCTCGATGAGGTAATCGCGCACGGAGTCGGCACGCTCTTGGCCGAGGGCCTCCAGCTCTTCCTCGGGCACCTCGCGATCGTCGGTGTGGCCGTAGAGCTTGAGGCGAACCGATGGCTGCGCCTTGAGCAGCGTGACCAGTTTGTCGAGCTCGGCCAGACCGTCTGGCTCCATGACTCCGGATCCCGCTTCGAAGCGAAGACCACTGATAACGCCCTCGACAAGACGCACCTCGTCGCTCAGCTCGTCAGGGCAGCCGTCGTCGTCTTTGAAACCGTTGAAGGTCTCGGCTTCGCCCTGACACTCGTCGAGGCCGTCAATGACACCGTCCTTGTCATTGTCGCGCTCAGGACAGCCGTCATCGTCCTCAAAGCCATCCAGATCCTCGCGCTGGTCCGGGCACGCGTCCTTGGCGTCCTCGACGCCGTCATGATCGCGATCGCTTGGCACGAGCGCGACCACTGGTTTGGCCGTCCTGGGCCGTCTTCCAAAGCTGAGCAAGACCTCCCACTCGTGCGCGAGGTAGGGCTCGCCCGTTGCAGGCAGAGCCACGTAGCGGCCCTCTATACCGAGCTTGAGGCCCTTGAGGCGAATGTCGAGGCCGGCGCCAACATAGCCCGCGTATTGAATATCCGAAGGCACCGAACTCTGCTTGGTCGAGGTCACGATGGGTGCGCCACCGCCCATCACCACACTAGGCGAGACCGCGGCATCCTCGAAGAGCCGGATGCGTCCTTGCAGACGCGGCATCGTTACGAAGAGAGTTGCGATCTGATCCTCACTGGTCGTCACGCCCATGGGCAGCTCAGCCTCGACCGTGGCGATGTCGCCCAGTCGTTGCCACAAACGCGCTCCGATCATAAAGGCGTTCGAGATGGAAGAGTCCTTGCCATCGCCGAGCTTGCTCTTGTCTGAGTAGCCGTGGATGCCGCCAAAGGCAGTCCAGCCCCAGCTCTCTGCTTCGCTCTCGTCGGCCTGGGCCATGGGCAGGGCGACGCCCATCACGAGCAGAGTCGTGAGGGCGTAAGGAGCGATGGTGCGACGCGGTGCCATTGGCTAGCTTCCGAAGCCGCCTAGAACTTGAAGGTGCCGCCTAGACGGAAGTACCTGCGCTTGTCTTCGGTAAACATAGGCCCGTAAAGATCATCCATGAAGGCAGCGCGCTGGCCCTGGAAGACCCCGGACTCGAACTCGGCCCAGATGTTCCAGCGCTGTTGAATCGCGACTTCGATGATGAGAGCAGTCATGAAGCGCGCACCATTATCGCGCTCGAAGAGTTTGTCTGGGCCACCAAGTGCCTTGTCGATGCGAGCCTTGGCCGAGGCGCCAACCTGGTTTTGCGCGTAGTCCTTGCACAGCTCCACCGGCTCGGAGTCACTGGGGAAGGCCCCGTTCTTGAACTCAGGGCAATGGCGATCCGACCACATGTCGAGATAGCCCTTGAAGGTCACGGTGACCGCCCCTAGGCCGGTGAGCGAGGCGGCCGCACCCAGATCGGTGAAGACGCCGCCGCGCTGCGAGGTGCCGATGATGTCGCCGCCGATGCCTGCTTTACCGAAGACGCCGAAGGAGAAAGGATTGCGATCGTAGAGGGTCAGGCGCGACTTGAGAGCCAGGTCCGTTCGAGCCAGGTAGCTGCGCAGATCGACGCCAGCGTCGAAGCCAAAGCCCCCGAGCTTGCCGGCACCCACCGTGATGCCGCCAGCGGCGTAGTATGGGTAGCCCGTCGAAAAGTCGATGGTCGAGCGTCCCGAAGGCAGGGTTCGCGCGCCGAAGGAGGCCAGCGAGCGCTGCTCTTGCTCGACCTCGGCCACGGTTGGCCCGGTCTCGATGTGCTCGAGGACGGCATTGACCACCGCCATCTTGCCGCCTTCTACTTTTACCGAGGTCTCGAAATCAAAGTAGCCGTTGAGGCGAACTGTGATGATGTGCTCGCCCGTCGGAATCTCCTCGTTGACCATGGGCGTGACACCGATGGCTTCACCATCCATCATCACCGAGGCGCCGCCTGGATTGGACAAGAAGCGCAAGCCGCCGACCGACTTGAGCTCGGCGGTCACCGTGATGACCTTGCCTTCTTCGACGACCAGCTTCTTCTCGAAGCTCTGAAAGCCGGGCTTGGAAACCACGACGAAGTGCTCACCAGTTGCGAGCTCTTTTTCCTGCGGCACGCCGCCGATGCGCTGGCCATCGATGAAGACTTCGGCCTCTGCGACGGGCGAGACCACCTTGACGGTGCCCTTGGAAGTGGCGCCATTGGCCTGCAAATCGAGTTTCAGCACGGTGGCAGCTCCCACCGCGACCGTCACGCGCTCTTCGCGAGTGAGGAATCCAGCGGCGCGAATCTCGACGACATGCTCGCCAGCCTTCACCGCCTTGAGATCGATTGGTACCTTGCCGCGCTCTTCGCCATCGAGGAATACGACAGCCCCTTCGACATTGGAGAGCACGCGAATGTTGCCACCCTCGCCGCCGATGGTCGCCTTGAGTTCTGCGGTCACTTTGACGGTCTTATCGGCCTCGACCTGAACGGTCTGCCGCCACGGAAGCGCCGGTGCCTTGCGCACCTCGATGACGTGCGGACCAGCGGCAATGCCGGGCAGCACGGTTGGTGTGGTGCCGGTTTGCAAATTGCCGTCGAGATAAACCTCGGCATCATTGACATCGGAATTGACTAGGATCGAACCGACTTCCTTGACCTTCAGCGCCCGCAACATGGGATTGATGTTGACCCGCTCGGCCTCGTTGACGGAGACCCACTGGCTGAACTGCTCGAAGCCCTCTTTGCGAATTTCAACGAGATGCCGACCGTCGTCGAGCTTGAGAGTGACCGGAATGTTGCCCTGCAACTGGCCATCGACCCAGACCTCGGCGTTAAAGGCGTTCTTATCAGCATCGGCCCGGACCTCCAGGACCGCTGGCTGCACCTTCTTGACCATCGGCAGGAAGGTCTCCTGAAGTCGGCGCGTGCGCTTGACCTCGATGATGCGCGTTACGTCCTCGTAGCCATCCTTCTTGATGATGAC
>JAHEAK010000809.1 GCA_024642805.1 Kofleriaceae bacterium
GCAACCACGATGGCAAACGCACAGACCAAGCGACGATCGCAGTCCCCAATCGGCGAGGACTCTTTGCGCACGGCCACTGCGGCCCATGCCACGTCCAGGCCCCACGGCCTAACGCAAGACTTGCGACCACCGGCGCTCGCTGCCATTTTTTCAGCAGCCTGCAAGGTTCTGCGCCACCAGGCGCACAGCCTTGCCTAGGCTAGCTCGGCGATCTTGGCGCGCAGTCTTGGCAGTGCCTGGATCGAACGCGAGCCCGGCCAAAACAGATCCTTGCCGCAGGTGAAGGCGATCTTGCCAGTGCGAGCGGCCGGTATGTCGAGAGCGGCAAAGTAGGCTTTGTCCTCGCTCGTGAAGTCATGTGGCTCATCTGGCAGAAGGATGAGATCCGGCGCGCGCTCGACCAACTCCTCTTCGCTGATGCGCGGATAACGACGATCGCGGAGTCCAAGTTGATCCGCCGGCAGGGGCGAGCGCAGACCAAGGTCTGCTTGCAAGGGGTATTGGCGCTGACGATCCGCAAAGGCATTGGTCGCGCCGGCCATGCGCAAGATGTCGTGGGCGTAGGTGTGCTCTGCAAAGGTCATTAGCGGATCGCGCCAGATGGGAACGAAGACGCGCGCGCGCTCGACCGAGGGCTCCGACGAGAGCAGTTGATAGGCGGCACGCAAGAGCGGCCTGCCAGCCTCCTCGGCGCCGAGCATCTTTGCCAGGCGGGCCACGTGACTGAGTGCATCGGCGAAGCGTTTAGGAAAGGACACGAAGACGCGGGCTCCTCGCGCTGCCAAGGCTTCGAGATTGGCGCGCGAGTTCTCTTCCTGATTGGCAAGCACCAGGTCGGGCGAAAGGGCCATGAGCGCGTCGACGTCGATATCCTTGGTGCCACCCACGCAGGCAATCGCCTCGACGGCGCCGACGGGCTCGACGCAGTAGCGAGTTCGTCCGACCACCCGATCGCCGACCCCCAGATCAAAGAGGGTCTCCGTGTCGCTTGGCACCAGGGAGACCACCCGAGATAAGCGTTGGGGCAGAATGAGTTTTCTTCCCATGTCATCGAATACCAGCGCTGGCATGCGCGAAAGCTACTCAATTTCGGGGCCAGCCGAGTGGCTCTTTTCGACACATGCGGCGCTATATGTCATTGTCGGCCGGGAGCGGGGCAAGTACCTTCGAGCAAGCGGCTAGGCTGCTGAATTCGGCGCATCCGATGGGTAAGAGCAAGAGCAAGCACAAGGCGGCCGGCATCGAAGTGGAGCTCCTGCAATCGGAGGGGCTTGGCGCACAGGCCGGCGGGAAAGCGGCCCCTGGGAAAGCGGCCCCTGGGAAAGCGGCCGGCAAGAAAGAAGTGACTCGGTCAGACAGTGAGACCGGCGCTGGCGAAGGCGAAACTCTCGAAGAGGCCATCGCCAAGCTCAGCCCCGAGCAGGCCGAGATGTTCATGAAGGTGCTCTCGCTGACCATGAAGAAGCGGCGCATCATGCTCATTGGCAACTTGCTGGCCCTCCTCTTGCTCCTCTCAGGCATGCTCTGGGCCTTCGTCGCCTTTGCCAATCGCGAGCCGGGCAGCTTCTCGGCCTGGGTCTTCCTGGTGCCCTTCGGCTCCGCTGGCCTCAGTCTTTGGATCTTCGGAAAGTACGCCAGCCAGGCTGGTACAAAAACCACGGCGGCTCTCGATGAGGGTCGCCAAGCACAAGCGAGTAAATCGGTATGAAGAACCTCCCTATCTTGAGCGCGTCCCTCCTTCTTGGTCTCAGCGGCATGGCGGTGGCCATGAATTCCTGCGGTGGTGATGGCAAGCCCAAAGTGGATCCCGATGCCAGACCGCTTCCCGATGCGGTGGTTGCCGTCGACGACGCCGGTGTCAAGCTGCGGTGCGAACCCGTCGCCGGTACCGATCTCGAGCTTCAGGAAGTCGTGCGCGGTCTACGCGATCCACTCCTGGCTACCGCTCCTGACGGAGACGAGCGCCTCTTCGTAGTTGAGCAACCGGGCGCGATTCGCATCGTGCAGGACAACGTGCTCTTGCCGACGCCTTTCCTGGCCATCGAGCCATTGGTTGGCGACACCGGCAATGAGCAAGGTCTGCTCGGTCTGGCCTTCCACCCCGACTACGCCACTAACGGCAAGTTCTACGTCGACTACACCAACAACGCGGGTGACACCGTGGTGGCCGAGTACACCGTGTCTGCGGACGCAAACGTCGCCAACACCACTGAGCGGATTCTGCTCACGATCGATCAACCCTTCTCCAACCACAATGGCGGCATGCTGGCCTTTGGGCCTGACGGCTTCCTCTACATCGGCACTGGTGATGGCGGCAGCGGCGATGATCCGCTCGGCAACGGTCAGAACCTCGACACCTTGCTAGCCAAGATGCTGCGCATCGACGTCGACAACGGCGACCCCTACGGCATCCCTGCGGGCAATCCCTTTGCCGCTGGC
>JAHEAK010000810.1 GCA_024642805.1 Kofleriaceae bacterium
CCCAGGTGCGCTCTGGCTTCGGCTCGGTCGTAGATGCGCATGGCGCCCGGCGAGGCTTCTTCGCGCAGGGACAGGCGCACGGCGGTGAGGGCCTCTTCCACGTTTGGCAGTCGAAACGCGGCCAAGAGACGGGACTCGGGCTGTTGGTGAATGCGCAGCTGCGCGGATGTGATGATACCAAGTGCACCCTCGCTGCCACACAGCACCCGGGAGAGATCGGGACCGGTGGCTCTGCGCGGGGCCACGCGCGTGTGCAGACAGCGACCATCGGAGAGCACCGCCGACAAGCCGATCACACTGTCTTCGAAGGTGCCGTGGCGCCGCGCCGACTTGCCAGGCGTGCGCACCGAGAGCATGCCGCCAATGGTGGAATTGAGCGCTGCTGGTGCGAAGTCGCCAATGGTGAGTCCGCGGCGATTGAGGGTCTTTTCCAGCTCGATGCCCGTGAGACCTGCTTGCACGTGCACGACCAGCGAGGTCTCGTCCAGATGCAGCACGTGGTTCATGCGGCGCATGTCGAGCAAGATCTGTCGGCGCAGATCATCGGTCGGCGTGGAGCGTCCACCACTGCCAACGGGAATCAGGGTTGCGCCGTGCTCCTTGCCGATGGCCGCTAGCTGCGCGACCTCCGCCTCGGAGCCTGGCTTGGCGTGACAGTGCTCGCCTTCGGGGCGTGCATGGGCGCTTCCCACGACCCCGACGATAGCGGCTAAGAGCGGATCGCTAGGACTCATGGCGGGTTTCCTCCTGCTTGCCCTTGGTGTTGCTGGTGAGCTGCAAGGCCAAGCCGAGTTTGCCCGGGTTCATGATGTTGTCGGGATCGAAGCAGGTCTTAACCGCTCGCAAGAGATTCATGGCTTCGCGATGCTCGGCGTGCATGGCTTGCCCCTTCAAGAGGCCAACGCCGTGGTGATGACTGATGGTGCCGCCCGCGCGTGTGGTCGCGGCCATGCCATCGCGCCAGATGGCGTCGTACTTGCGCTCGCTGGCTTCCAGGCCATCGGCGCGCGCGGCAAAGCTGAAGTAGATCGAGCAGCCATCGGCGTAGGCGTGAGAGAAGTGCGCCATGACCACGGCGTGTTTGCCGATGGCAGCCTTTACCGAGTTGTAGAGATCCGGCAGTCGATCCCAGGTCGAAGCCACCTCCATGGTGTCGACGAAGCCACCCTCTCGAAACATGGGCGACATCTTGTACGAGACCGCGTAGCGATGGGCCAGCCAGCGCAAGCCGGGCTCTTCGCCTTCATCACGGCCACCAGCGCGCTCGAGGGTCGCGAAAGTGAGTTGCGCCTCGACCTCGGTGCGCAGACGCGGCCCTTCCAGGCCAATGATCATCTTGCAGCCGCTCTTGGCCACACGACCGGCCAGGAGATCGAAGGTGGCATTGACAAGTCGTGGGCGCCGAAGCGCCGCGGCGGTGGCCTGTTCTTTGAGTTGCTTGCCAAGGCCTGTGCTCAAGCGTCCAAGCTTGCCGAGGGCGCGCGTCGGGGCTTGCTCATCGCCGTCGACCTTGCCCATGGGGATCTGCGGAAGCGCGCCTTGTCCTGGCTTGGGCCAGGGGCACAGGCCATCGGTCTCCATGGCCTCCTCGGCGTGCGATTTGAAGACGGCATTGTGATTGATGAAGGTGTCGACGCCGTCGTAGAGGCGTACGACCGCGGGACGCAGACCCCGCTGCATGACGGCGCGAATGGCCTCGGTGCCTTGCTGAACGGAGTCGAACTCGAAGCCGCGCATGACCGTGATCTCAGGCTCGCGGGCGATGCGCAGGCGCGCTGAGGTAATGATACCGAGAGTGCCCTCGCTGCCGACGATGAGCTGTGTCCAATCGGGCCCGCGGCGCGCGCGGGCGAACTCATCGGTCTGAATCACTTCGCCACGACCGGTCACGAAGGTAAGGCCGAGCACGCGGTCTTCGATCTTGCCGTACTTGGTAGACAGCTGGCCTGCGGCGCGGCAAGCCAGCCAGCCTCCGACCGTCGAGCAGTAGATCGACGAGGGAAAGTGACCCAGGGTATAACCCTTGGCACGCAGCTCGCGTTCGAAGCGCTCGCCATTGGCGCCGGCCTGAACGTCAGTAACTAGCTCCTCGCGGTTGATGGACTCAATGGTGTCCATGCGCTTCATGTCGATGGTGATGCCACCGCGCAGAGGAACTGCGCCGCCGCACACGCCCGAGCCACCGCCATAGGGAATGACGGCCAGGCGCATCTCTCGCGCCAGACGGATGATGGCCGCCACCTCACGCTCGTTTTCGGGCCAGGCCACCGCGTGCGGAAAGTGCTCGAGCTTGCCGCCCTGACGCTTCTGGATCAGCAGTCTCGGCCACATGTCGCGGGCATAGACTCGCAACTCGCTCTGGCGCATAGAGACCCGTTTCCCGCCGACAATCGTGGCCAAAGCGGCAAAGAGCTCATCGGCGAGGGCCATGGGCGAAC
>JAHEAK010000177.1 GCA_024642805.1 Kofleriaceae bacterium
CTGCTTGGCCGCGCACGATTTTGGCTCGGCAGTGTATTCGGCCGCGAGCTCGCGCAGCCACGTGTCGCTCTGCGGTGGCGAGATGGCCGATCACGTGGAGCTGGTCGTGACACTCGGCGACGAGCAAGCCACCATCGTGCTCGACGATTTGGTCAAGACCAGTGACGGCTGGCGACTCGTGGACGCTGGCATCTCTTGTCACGCGGAGTGAGTGATCTGCTGCCCCGTATCCCGGCCCCTCGCTGAGCTGGGCCGCAGTGGGGGACGGGCTGCCACCGGCCAGAGCTCTCTGCTACGCTCCTGGCTGGCGAGGCGAAACCATGGTGAGTGAAAGCAAGTCTGGAAGAAACGACCCGTGTCCCTGTGGCAGCGGCAAGAAGTACAAACAGTGTTGCCTTGGCAAGGTCGAGGAGCGTCGAAGGCGAGGCGGGGCAGGTTGGTCTCTTGGGATCCTCCTGGTCGGCATGGTGGGTGCTGTCTTGCTGTGGCAGGGCAAAGGACTCGGCGCAGGGCTAGCGGCCCTGGCAGCAGGGATCATTGCCGCTGGTGCGGTATACGTGCTGCGCGACCCGGCTCCCCCGCGCAAGGGCGGCAGCGATCCATCCGCGATCAACTTTGGCGGTAAGAGCTAGGCGCACGCGCCGACACGGGCGTGGATCTCGGTCTGCGACCCCTCGCGAATTCGCGGTGCGGCCATATCGCCACTGTTGCGAGAGTGTATTCTCCGGCAATGTCGTCGCAATCGGTCATTGAAATCTCGAACCTGGCAAAGACCTACGGTTCGGGCCTCGAGGCCCTCAAGCCCATCAATCTCGAAATTCGCAAAGGTGAAATCTTTGCGCTGCTCGGGCCAAACGGGGCAGGCAAGACCACGCTCATCGGCATCGTTTGCGGCATCGTGACGCCATCGGCGGGTACGGCCAAGGTCGAGGGATACGATGTCGTTCGCGATGCGCGCGCCGCCAGGTATCGCATCGGCCTGGTCCCCCAAGAACTCACCGTCGACATGTTTGAAACCGTGTGGGCGACGGTCAATTTCAGTCGCGGGCTCTTTGGGTGTCCGCCCAATCCTGAGTATGTCGAGAAGGTGCTGCGCGATCTTTCTCTGTGGGAGAAGCGCGCAGACAAGATCATGTCCCTCTCGGGCGGCATGAAGAGGCGGGTGTTGATCGCCAAGGCTCTCTCCCACGAGCCGAGCGTCCTCTTTCTCGACGAGCCCTCGGCCGGCGTCGATGTGCAGTTGCGTCGTGACATGTGGCAGACGGTTCGACGGCTGCGAGAAAGCGGTGTGACCATCGTCTTGACCACGCACTACATCGAAGAAGCCGAGGACATGGCCGATCGCATCGCTGTCATCTCCAAGGGCGAGCTCATCGTCGTTGAGGACAAGGCGACGCTGATGCAGAAGCTCGGCAACAAGCGACTGAGCCTGCAACTTCTCGAGCCTCTTAGCGCGCTGCCAGCGGAGTTGTCGGAATGGAATCTCGGCCTCGCGGCAGAGGGCATGCAGCTGCACTACTCGTTCGAGGCTGGCGAGAGTCCCTCGGCGCTCTCGGAGTTCCTGGCGCGGATTCGAGAGCTCGGCATTGGCTTCACGGATCTAGACACCCACGAAAAATCCCTCGAGGAAATCTTCGTTAGCCTTGTGGGAGACAAGCAATGAGCCAGCCGCAAGCGACCCCTACCCGAACTCTGCGCTTCAACCGCCACGGGGTGTGGGCCATTTACAAATTCGAGCTGGCCAGGGCCCTGCGCACGATCTGGCAGAGCCTGGCCACGCCTGTGATAACCACCTCGCTCTACTTCGTGGTCTTTTGTGCGGCCATTGGTTCGCGGATGCCAAGCGATACCGGCGTGTCCTATGGAGCCTTCATCCTGCCAGGCCTCATGATGCTCTCGCTGCTGACCCAGAGCATCTCGAATGCCTCCTTCGGGATCTATCTGCCCAAGTTCACGGGCACCATCTACGAAATCCTCTCGGCACCGGTTTCACCCCTCGAAATTATCGTGGCCTACGTCGGCGCCGCGGCCACCAAGTCGGTGGTGGTTGGTGTGGTCATTCTGGCTACGGCCGCCGCCTTCATGCCCATAGAGGTCTTGCATCCGATCTGGATGGTGAGTTTCTTGCTGCTCACAGCGATTACCTTCAGTCTCTTTGGTTTCATCATTGGACTGTGGGCGAAGAATTTCGAGCAGCTGCAGTTCATCCCCATGTTGGTAATAACGCCGCTTACCTTCCTGGGCGGCGCCTTCTACTCCATCGACATGCTGCCATCTGTGTGGCGCACCGTGACGCTCTTCAATCCCGTCGTGTACTTGATTAGTGGCTTCCGATGGAGCTTTTACGGGACCGCCGACATAGCCATACAGACCAGCCTTGCCATCACCATGGCGATCTTTGCGCTCGCACTTGCTGTCATCGTGTGGATCTTCAAGACCGGCTATCGACTTAAGAGTTAGAGTGACGGCCATGAGTTACGCAGGTTTTGGGCGAAGGTCCTGGTGGTTGGCCGTGGCCTTTTTGCTCCTGTCCTGCTCGGATGGCGGGCAGACCATCCCAGCGCCAAGCGATGTGGCTGCGCCGCCGGAAGGGGCTCAGATGCGCAACAGTGGCCTGTACTACCGGGTGCTCGTCGAGGGTACTGGGGCGGCGCCACGCATCGTCGATAGCGTGACAGTGCACTACACGGGCTGGACCACGGACGGCAAGATGTTCGATAGCTCGGTCGTGCGCGGGACGCCGGCGACCTTTGCACTCACACAGGTCATCGCCGGCTGGACGGAGGGCTTGCAGCTGATGAAAGAGGGTGGCGAGTACCGACTCTGGATACCCGAGAACCTCGCCTATCAGGGCCAAGCCGGCAGGCCCAAGGGCATGTTGGTGTTTGACGTGTCGCTGCTCGAGGTTCATCCTGGGAATTGAAGATACTCAGTGCGTAGCCTGGACACGAGCAGGTAGAGTCTTCCTGCTCACTTTCTAATGCCGTACAAAAAGCCAGGTATCGATAGCTTTGCGACCAGTGCGCTGCCGGTCGGCAGCGCGCTACTTGCGGTTCTCTACCTCGCCCACACGGTGCTCTACCTGGTAGGGGTCTCGACGCCAGATGGCGGCATCTCGCCGACGTGGCTGGCCTTGGTGACGGGCGGGACGGCCCTCATCTTTGCTGTGATCTCATACCTGGTGCGACGCCAATCGCGAGACACCGCCTTTGACGATCACATCATGGGCGCGTGCTCTTTGCTGGTGCTTGCCAACATTACGGTGCACTTTGCGGTCTCCAATACGATGTGGCACGGCTACGATTTCGTGCTCTACCTCATCGCCATCGGTGCCGTCGTGGTATCGACGGGCTGGTTCATCGCGCTCTTGCTGGCAACCTTGTTGGTCGCGTTCGTCGTTACGGCGCTGGCCATCGATGTTGTCGAGTGGAGTCTCTTTGGCGTTCTCGTGGTCTTGGGGGCCGGAGCTAGTTCCTTGCTGCATATCACCCGGGTGCTGGCCTTCAACAAGCTCAAGGACATCAGCGCGCGAGCCGAGAAGGCTGCCAAAAACGCGGAAGAGGCACTGGCTACCTCGAGGACCAGGGCGGAGCAGTTGCTGCGCGCCCAGGGCGACCTGCAGGGCATTCTCGACAAGAGCCCGGAGGTCATTGTCATCCATCGAGACGGCCTGATCCTCTACGCCAACCCGGCCTTGCTCGATTGCCTGCGCCTCGATGGTTCGGAGGTCATTGGTAGCTCGCTATCCTCGGTGTTGGCGGATGAACAAGAAATTCCCCGTGGGCCCTCTCGCTGCGCCTTTCGTCGGCACGATGGCGAGAGAGTGATCGTGCAACTCGCTGCTCCGGTCGAGGTGCAATACGACATGCGCTCAGCGAGTTTGCTCACCGGCCGAGACATCACGGTGCAAGATGCCGATCTGCAGGCCAAGCTCTTGCTCGCGGATCGCATGGCAGCCATCGGTCTGCTGAGCGCTGGCGTGGCCCACGAGATCAACAATCCGCTGTCCTACGTTCTGGCCAATCTCGAGGCTCTCGAGGACAACTTAAAAGCTCACCAGCAGGGCGCGCAGCCTTTAGACCTTGTCGAGGCTGCCGAGCTGGTGAACGAAAGCCTGCATGGCGGACGCAGGGTCGCGGATATCGTCAGGGCGCTCAACGTGATGGCGCGGCCTGAGCTGTCCAAGAACGCCGAGGCGGAAGCCACCACCGTGCTGGCGACCGCCATCGAGTCGGCCGCCAAGATGATAGCGACGCACCTTCGCCACAAGTCGATCGAGTTGCTCGTCGACATCCCGAGCGACTTGCCTGTTGTGCGAGGCAGCTCGGCAGGGCTGAGTCAGGTCTTTCTCAACCTGCTCATGAACGCAGCCCAGGCCTGTGACGCTAGCAAGGCGGGCAACCAGATACGGGTGCGGGCGCGACAGGTCGATACCTCCGTGGTCGTCGACCTCGTCGATAGCGGTTCCGGCATGTCCAAGGAGACCCAGCGCCGACTCTTCGATCCCTTCTACACCACCAAGGCCATCGGCGAGGGCACGGGGCTCGGACTCTATTTTTGTCACAACGAAATGGCGAGCTGTGGGGGCACGATTCACTTCGAATCGGAGTTGGGCGTGGGGACGCGTTTTGAAATTCGCCTGCAGCTTGCCTCGGCACCTCTTGACAAGTCAGACGAGCCCGCGTCTCGTGTTGAGCTCGGCAAGGTTCTAATCGTTGACGACGACGAGCACGTGAGCGCAGCGCTGCGTCGGATTCGGTTACGGTCGTAGGGTCGGGCGACGAGGCGCTGGAGCTGCTCGATAGCAACGACTATGCGTGCGTCTTCTGCGATTTGATGATGCCCGAGATGTCGGGGGCCGAGTTCTTCCTTCTGGCCGTCGAGAGCAAGCCCTCATTGGAAGATCGGATCATCTTCATGACTGGCGGTTCTTTTACAGATTCCTCGAATGCCTTCGTGGGAGCGCATCTCGAGCGAATTCTGTACAAGCCCTTCGATCTCGAAGCGCTCTCGGCCGTGCTGGCACGAATGCCCTCGCTGCTCTAAGACACTGGTTGCGCGCAGCCGATCACGCGTTGCTCCAGGTCGAGCAGCCCGCGCTTGGTATCCGTACCCCAAGCAAAGCCAGCCAGACCACCGTTTGAGGCAATGACCCTGTGGCAGGGGACGACGATGGCGATGGGGTTGTTGGCGTTGGCGCTTCCCACGGCACGCGAGGCACCGGGCTTTCCGAGAGTCTTGGCCAGCTGTCCATAGCTGGTCGTTGTCCCGTAGTCGATGGTCTGTAGGAGCGCCCAGACTCGCTGTTGAAAGGCCGTTCCTTGCAGGTCGAGCGTCAAGTCAAAGTGCTGGCGGGCCCCCGCGAAGTATTCGTCCAGCTGGATGACGGCGCGACTGCTCTTGCCCGGCGTGTGTCGCCAACCACTAGGCATTTGCGCGAGCTCGAAGCCAAAGCCGACTCTACACACGCCACGGGCCGACTCCGCGATCCACAGAGGGCCAGCGAAGGTTTGAATGCTGGTGAGTTCAATGCTCATTGCTCATGCCTTTCTGCATCGTGGCGCCAGAGCAGCATGGCGGCGTAGGAGCGCCACGGCGTCCAGGCCTGTGCCAAGTCTCGCAGCTGCGCTTCACTCATGGCTCTTCGGTACAACTCGGCCGCGCTGCGCCGAAGCACCAGATCGCCAGCGGGCAGGGCGTCGGGGTCGTTGCCACTGCGCATGGACACGTAGGCGGCTGTCCACGGGCCAATGCCCCTGATCGAGAGCAGGACAGCTCGCAGCTCTTCGGCGCTGCTCTTGTGGTCGATGCGTCCTTCCGCAAAGCAGCGGCTCAGGTCGCGAAGACACTGGGCACGCGCGCGAGGCAGACCGATGGTCTCGACACGAGCGCGCTGCAGACGTTCCGCCCTCGGAAAGAGATGGGTGAGCCCGGGCGGGAATCCCTCGTCGCTCGCCAGTGGCTCGCCGTAGCGGGCCACCAATCGACCCGAGAGCGTGGTCGCCGCCTTCACGCTGATGTGTTGCCCCAACAGAGCGCGCACCGCGAGCTCGAAGAGCTGGTAGCAGCCGGGAAGGCGCACACCCGGGTGCTTGCGTACCAGGGGGCGCAGGGCCGCCTGCGTGGCGAGATGGCTGGCAAAGGTCTTGGGATCTGCGCGCAGATCGAAGAGGGAGCGTACGACTTCGCTCAGCTGTAGCGAGTGGGCGGCAAGCTGCGGCGAGAGGGTCAAGAGGAGCTCGGGCTTGTCGCTCGCTCGCCGCACGCTGATGTAGCCGCGTACGTATCCACTGGGCCCATCGACGCACACGCTGCGCCGATAGCTCTGCTCCTCGACACACTCGACGCCGGGAATGGCTCGGGCCTCGAAAAAGCCCAGCAGCGCGGCGAAGTCGTAGGGATCGCGAAAGGCCAGCTTCAAACGCAGCTCTGGGCCGGCCTGGCGAGTCACTGGAAGCCTCGATCGCAGGCTACTAGGCGAGCAGGCGAAGGTGGCCAGGAAGGCGCTGTTGAAGCGACGCAGGCTGGCGAATCCGGCCGCACTGGCGATCTCCGTCATCGGCAACGCGCTCTGGTCAAGGAGGGTCTTGGCGAATTCGACCCGCCGCGCTTGGGCTATCGAGATCGGAGTGGTGCCGAGATGTTCGGCAAAGAGTCGGCGTAAATGCCTGGCGCTTACGCCGAGAATATCTCCTAGTTCCTCGACACTGCCGCTGCCATCGAGCTCACCTCGGCTGATGAGGCTAAGAGCCCTGGCGACCGTCGTCGAGCTGCCATTCCAGGCGGGTGTACCTGGTGCGCTCTCTGGGCGGCAACGTCGGCAGGCGCGGAAGCCCGCGTCTTGCGCAGCCGCAGAGCAGGCAAAGAAGACACACTGCTTGCGCGCCGGGCAACGTGCAGGGCAGACGGGACGGCAATAGATGCCTGTCGATAGAACACCCGTGAAGAAGCGGCCATCGAAGCGCGCGTCCCGGGCCTGGACGGCGCGGTAGCAGCGATTCCTATCGAGGCCCTTGGCTGACATGCCCGCATAGAATCACATGCTGGCGGCCGAGACTCGCCATTTCCGGACCTCGTCACGAGCCGCTCTGCTAACGAGTGCGCACCAGGGCGGCCAGCGCCTGGCCCATGCTCAGGTAGCGTGCCTGGTCGAGCAGCTGAGCCGCTTGCTCTCGCCACTCACGCAAGAGCAGATCCAAGGCATCGCGAGCCCCGTACAGAGCCTCGGCCTTGGCGAAGGCCTGACGGACCATGTCCATGGCTCCGTGCGGGCTGATATCGATGAGAGCGGGCACCGCTTCGAGCAGACTCGAGACCTCTTCCATGACGTCTTGATCGTGAGCGAGGAGCACATCGCGCTGACTTACAGACACCAGCGAGTCGAGATACTTGTCGAGTCCCTCGCCGACCATCGCAAGATCGGATCGCTCCTTACTGGCGAGCTTGGCGTGGAAGTCGCGTAGCTCGAGGCGATCGGGAGAGCGCATGGCGGAGAAGACCTCGCTAGCGAGAAATGCAGCGAGGGTCGCCTCTAGCTCTCGCAAGGCCACTTCCTTGCTTTGCGCATCGCTGCTGGCGGTCTGCAGGCGGTGATTGCTCTGGTTAACGACCAGTCGCAACTCGGCAAGTCCGCGGCGCACCAACAGGGCCTTGCCCAGTGCGTTGCGATGGCCAGGCAGCAGGTGGTCGCGATCGAAGTCCTCCAGGAAGGCCTCACAGATGGAGGCCATCAGCGCGAAGACCCCGTCGATGAGCGCATTGCCCACGGCATCCAGTTCCTGCAAGCCAGGACCAAAGCGCAGGTTTTCGAGGGCGTCTTGGAAGCGCTCGTCGAAGGCTTGCAGCTGCGAGCTGAAGGCATAGGAGAGCGTGCCGAGCTCCACCGAGAGCAGCCGCCAACTCTCTTGGGCACTGCGCTTGGGTGTCGGAGCCAAACCGTCGAGGGCGCCGGCGATGTCGTCATCGTCCAGGCGCATGTCCTGCGGGGCGCTGACGGGCGCGCCGAAATCGAAGTCGAGGTCGAAACCAGATTCGCCCTCACCCTCGAGCTCCGTCGACGACTCCTCATCGCCTGCTGCTGGTTCGATGCTCTGCAGGTGAGCATCCAGCGTGCGCACGCCGCTGAGGATCGAGATGGCCAGGCTTTCGAGACTGTGCCTGGTCAGGATCGAACGCTCCGGTCGATTCTCTGCGCGCAGCGACTGCAGATAGACTTCTTCGTCGAGCGAGTCGAGATCGCGAACGGCGGCAACACATAGGTCGATGAGCGTAGCGACTTGCGCGCGAATCTTCGGATCGCTCACGGCCGCCAGGAGCGGAGCATGTGTTGTGTGTGATGACGCCAAAATCCGAGTCAGAATGGTACCTGCTCGAAAGGGCGAAGGCCCCTTTGTGGCTATTTCTTAGCGTAAGCGTCGGCGGCCAACGCGGAGAGCAGCTGGAGGCTATAGAAGCAGGAGCGCCGCCTTGCTCAGGGCTGGCAAGTACCCTCGCAGATGCCTGAGGCGCATTGCTCGTCCATGAAGCAGTTGGAGGTGCACTCAGAGCTGACGCTGCCATCTAGAGCCAAGTGCTGTTCACAAAAGGAGCCATTTCCGCAGGTGGGCGCCTTTGAGCAGTCTGCGCCGTGGAACTGCCAGGCGGGCAAGACCGTTGCCTCCAGACGCGCCTTGGCCACGACCGTCGCTTCCGCAAGTTCGCCCAGGCTGATGGTCGCCTGATAGTTGCCAACCGGAATCTCTACAAAGGCACTGCTCCAGCCAAGCGAACCATCACTGACAACTTCTTCGCCCGCGACAAGTTGGGCGCTCTCCGAAAAGCCTTGCGGACCGAGGAGCTCCAGGTGCAGGGCCTCCCGACCGGCAATCTCGCTCATGTCTGGGGCGGCTCCCTGGAAGGCGACCGTGAGGGCC
>JAHEAK010000811.1 GCA_024642805.1 Kofleriaceae bacterium
CAGGCATCTCGCCGATGGCATCGAGATAGATCGAACCGCCGGCAGCCTTTTCAAAACCAGCGACCAGTGAGCGCTCGACCTCTTGATAGCTACCCGCACAATCGACCCGGTGAAAAGGACCACCACGACGCCGGCTCTGCTCATGGATGGCGCGAGCCACGGCTTCCTTGCCACATCCAGGCTCACCAACGATGAGGACCGGCATCTCACTTCGAGCGCAGCGCTCGAGATCAATAAAGATGTCCCGCATCGACGAAGAGCTGCCCACGAGATCGCCAAAGCTGCTCTCACT
The DNA here is from genome assembly GCA_024642805.1 of Kofleriaceae bacterium. GTDB lineage: Bacteria > Myxococcota_A > Polyangia > Haliangiales > Haliangiaceae > NORP324. The sequence continues at coordinate 293 of JAHEAK010000811.1, forward strand.
GGAGCGGCGAACGTGCAAGAGCGATGCAACCCGCTCAAATTGGATCCGCGTCCTGCCAACGCAAATGGTCACCGGTCGCGAGAGGTGGGCCTTCTCGACTTCCAGGTCGTTGACCAGCGTGCTGTTGCTATCGACCAGGTCGCGAATGTCGATGCGATTGGCCGTGGCTACGATCTCACATTGAAACGCGGCGACCGTTTCGTCACTGAGAACCAGATCGGCTCCTTCGTCACTGCCGATAACCACCCGCAAGGAGGTCGAGACCATGACCTTGCCAAGGTCGGGGCCAGCGGTGACCTCCAGACGAAACTGTTGATACGAGCAATAGTCGGGTCCCGAGTTGAGGGTCGGGGTGTCGGCTTCGAATTCGCGATGTGCGGCTAGGCTCATATAGATCTTCTCCGTGGGGGGCTTGCAGATGGCGCTCTCGGCGCCTGTTGCGTACATGTAGCAAGCTGTATGCCCGCCACTTTGTCCTTTCCTATTAAATAGTTACGACCAGGCGGGGTTTACAGCTCCCGGCTCACCAGGCCATAGCCCCAGGTTGTCAGACCCTGGTTCACGTCCGGCGCAACTGCTCTTTTTGGGCAGGACCTGCTGATCGAGACCCGCACGGTCGAGACCCGCACTGGTTCTTCAGACCAGGCATGGATCGGGGCGCAGCCTGCACGTGAGCATGGGCGCGCCAGCTACTCGCCGAATGCGCAAATTCAGCGCGCGAAACCGAGGCGCGCGCAAAGCGCATGTGCCCGAGGAAACAAGGGAAAGCGACAAGATGCCCCGCTTGAAGAGGTGGTCTGGGAGTGTATTATTTCATCAAGCCTGTGACGAAGCTTGGACCGCTTTCAACCACAGCCTAACCATAGCCTGGGGGCAAGGAAGGACCGTCGCTATGCGACTTCGATCGACTATTCCTACAAGCGCGATTCCCGCGATCGCGATTCTCTTTCTGCTGAGCGCCTGCAGCGATCCAGCATCGCCGCCCCAGTGGACCTCGCTCGACATCGGGCCCACCCAGTCGTTGAGCGGTGTGTGGGGCTCGGCAGCCGACGACGTGTACATCGTCGGCGGCAGCGATGATCAGGGCGAGGCGCACCACTACGACGGCACGAGCTGGTCGGCGATGGAGGTACCCGCTTCCGTCGGCCTCCTGGTCTGGTCTTTTGGTTTCGGCAATGACGACGTTTGGGCAGTCGGTCGCCTGGGCGCTGCTCTGCACTACGACGGCTCCTCCTGGTCGGAAGTCGACTCCAAGACCGATCAGGATCTTTGGGGCGTGTGGGGCACCGCCAGCGATGACGTCTACATGGTCGGCGGCAACGTCTTTAGTGGGCAAGTCACGATTCTGCACTGGGACGGCTCCGAAATATCCGAAGAGGAGTTACCGGCCGAGGAAAACCCGCTCGGTGTGCGGGCTCTGTTCAAGGTCTTTGGCATCGACGGTCGCATCTTCGCGGTCGGCCAGAAGGGCCTCATCGTCGAGCGCCAGGCGACGGGCTGGGTTCGACACTCCGCGGGTGCCGCTGCCGACGAAGACTTCGTTGCGCTCTGGGGAACCTCCGCTGACGACATCATTGCCGTGGGCGGCCGAGCCAGCTCGCGCATCTCGACCTGGGATGGCAGCAGCTGGTCGACCATCGTGCCCACACAAGGCGCAGGCGGACTCAACGCGGTTTACATCACCGAGCAAGGTGACATTCTCGTCGGTGGCCTGGGCGGTTCCATCGGGCACTTCGATCGCGAGACCCGCGATGTCGTGTACGAGCAATCGGATACCTTCATCGACGTGCACGCCATCTGGAGTGGTCCCGATGGTGTCTCCTACGCCGTGGGCGGGACCTTTTTCGAACCCCATGAAGGCGTCGTGATGAGCCTGGAGGCGAAATAACATGCGAGCGAGAAGTACGACGGCCTGTGCGGCCGTGGCGATGTTGGCGTCGATGGCCTGCGGAGACAACATCCATGTCGAGGTCGAAGGGCACGGACCTGTTGCCGAAGGAGTCTCGGCGCCCCTGGGGCAACCGTGGCCAAGCGCCAGCCCCGAACAGCGCGCCACCTTCGAGCGTGGCCTCGCGGTGATGACCAAGCGTTTCTCTCGGGCAGAGGGATTGGGTCCCGCATTCAACGTGACCTTCTGCGG